>NZ_JBHUUX010000084.1:0-20696 GCF_042670845.1 Promicromonospora sp. NPDC057138
GTCCGAGTCTCCCTGGTTATCGCCAGGGAGACTCGGACAGGCGCTCTACTTCGCGGATCTGACTACCTCGGCCGCTACAAGCGGGTGCGGATCGGCGGGGCCTTCATCGGGTCGACGAACAGCCAGTGCGCCTTGAGCCGCAGCGCGTTGTGCAGCGGGCGGGTCAGGGTCGCCGAGTAGGTGGCGGTCATGTGGTTGTCGTCGCGGTAGATCAGCACGTTCCCGACCGCGCCCTCGCACAGCCGCAGCCCGCAGATGGACCGCGTGAGGTCGAGGTGCACCGCCGACGGCGGCACTCCCTTCGCGGTCACGACCGGGTTCACGGGCGAGTAGACGTCGGTCCGGGAGCGCGCGCAGCCGACGCCGTCGGGGTGCTGCTCCACGCACGCCGGGACGTCGAACCCGAAGCGCGGGTTGTCCCTGATCGTCACCACCCGGATACCCGCCGCGGCCAGACGGCGCCAGGCGCGCGCCTCCGCAGGGATCACCGTGTCGCCGGGAGCGGTGGTCGAGGTGCGGCTGCCGATCACCACCACGGCGTCGGGCCGCATCTGCTCGAGCGCGGCCAGCGCGTTGACGCGCCACGACCAGCACATGTCAGTGCTGCTCGCCGGACCGAGCGGCCCGGTCGGCGCGGCCAGGCGGCAGCCACGGCGCGCCATGAGCTGCACCTGCCAGTTCTCCTGGCGCCCGACCTCGGCCATGGCCGGCACCCACTGGATGATGTGCGAGTCGCCCACCATCACCACCGTGTGGTCGGGCTCCGGCCCGCCGGTCAGGGTGCAGGTCAGCGGAACGTCCGACCCGGCGGTGACGACGTTCTCCTGGATGCAGTCCTCGGTGTCGACGTCGGGCAGGTCCTGCGCTGCCACCGCGGGCGCCGGCTGGATCGCCAGGTCGCCCGGGACCGGCTCGCTGTACGCGGGGCTCAGGGCGAGCGCCCCCGGGTACTGGGACGGCCCCGCGGCGTCGGCGGCGGCCTCTGCGGCGGCGAGCAGCTGGGCGTCCTGCCGTTCGAGCGCGGTCACGGCGGCCACGGTGCCGCCCGCGACCAGCGACACGCAGGCGGCCGCGGCCACCAGCGCGCGCACCCCGCCGAACGCCTCGCGGAACCGTTGCGCCGGGTCCGCCACGAGCTTCGTGGTGAGCCAGGCCAGCACCACCGACGTCGTCAGGATGAGCGCGGCGCCGATCCAGTCGACCCGGCTCAGGCCGGTGTAGTGCAGGTACGCGATGAGCAGCGGCCAGTGCCACAGGTACAGCGCGTAGGAGATGTCGGCGATGAAACGCAGCGGCGCCACCTGCAGCAGGCCGCGCGGGCCCCAGGCCGCGGGTCCGCCGGAGCCCAGCAGCACGAGCAGGGCGCCGCCCACCGGCCACAGGGCCCACTGCCCCGGGAACAGCGCGCCGCCGTCGAGCACGAACCCGCTGGACACGACCAGCCCGAGGCCCGCCCACCCCAGCAGGGGGCGCACGACGCCGGGCAGCCGCAGCCACGGCAGCACCAGGGCGAGGAACCCGCCGATGCCCAGCTCCCAGAACCGGGCCCAGGAGTGGAAGTACGCGACGGGCTGGTCCAGGGCGTGCAGCTCCTGGGCGAAGGCGTACGACGCCGCCGTCGTCCCCGCGACCACGACGATCAGCAGGCCGCGCGCGCTGATCCGCGCCGTGCGGGCCAGCGCGACCACGATCAGCACCACCACCGGCCAGGCCAGGAAGAACTGCCCCTGCACCGACATCGACCAGAAGTGCTGCAGCGGGCTGGTCTGCGGGCCTGCCGCCCCGTAGGTGAGCTGGCCCCAGATCATCTCCCAGTTCACGTAGTACAGCGCCGACGCCAGGATCTCCCGGCCGGTCTGCACCCAGGTGCCACGCGGCATGACCCACCAGGCCAGGGCCGCCGTCGCGACGAGCACCAGGAGGGCCGGCGGGACGAGCCGGGAGAAGGTCCGCCCGTAGTGCTCCCCCAGGCGCAGCTCGCGGCCTTCGGCGCGGCGCAGCAGGGACCCGGTCGCCAGGAACCCCGACAGGACGAGGAAGACGTCGACGCCGCCCGACACCCGGCCGTTGCCGAACAGGTGGAACGCGACGACGAGAGCGAGCGCCAGCCCGCGCAGGCCGTGCAGCTCGGGGATGTGCACGCTCGCGGGACGGCGCGCGGGCGGGCGGCTACCGGCGGGCGGGACCGGCCCGCTCGGCAGGTGCGGTCCCCCCGCCGTGATGCCCGGATCCGCCGGCCCGAGTGAGGGCGGCAGCGAACTCGAGACAACGGTCACTGGGGAACCTCCGGGTCTGCGTGCGGGCCTGGCCGCGCGTCTCCGGATTCACCGCGACGACCCTGGCCAGGCGCGTTTTTCAGCAACATGGGAGGGCCGCCGACCTGGGTCGGCGGCCCTCCGGCGTTGCGGAGCGTATCAGGGTCTCGGTAGCTCTACCGATCACAGTCCGGACACGGTCAGTACGGCGGTTCAGTACTGGTGCGCGGCTCCGCCGATCATGCCCGCGGCGACCGTCTTGTTGGTCGCCTCGTCCACGAGGATGAACGCGCCGGTCTGCCGGTTCGCCTGGTAGGCGTCCACGAACAGCGGCTGGGTCACGCGCAGGCGGATCCGGGCCATCTCGTTCAGCTTGATCTCGGTGGCTTCCTCGTCGCGGTGCAGCGTGTTCACGTCGACGCGGTAGTTGATGTTCTTGACCATCGCCCGCGCCCACCGGGTGGTGTGCTTGATCGCGTACTTCTTGCCCTGCATCAGCGACGCCGACTCGTCCATCCAGCAGATCTGGGCGTCGATGTCCTGCGTAACCGTCGGTGCGTTGTTCGGGCGGCAGATCATGTCGCCGCGCGAGATGTCGATCTCGTCCGCCAGCCGCACCGTCACCGACATGGGCGGGTACGCCTCGTCGACCGGGCCGTCGGCCGTGTCGATGGACTCGATGGTCGTCTCCAGGCCGGCCGGCAGGGCCAGCACCCGGTCGCCCGGCTTCATGACGCCGGACGCGACGGTGCCCGCGTAGCCGCGGTAGTCGCGCGCGTCGTTCTGCTGCGGCCGGATCACGTACTGCACCGGGAACCGCACGTCGACCAGGTTGCGGTCCGACGCGACGTGCAGGCGCTCCAGGTGGCTGAGCAGCGGCGAGCCGTCGAACCAGGGCATGTTCTCCGAGCGCGTCACCACGTTGTCGCCCTCCAGGGCGGACACCGGGATGAACGTCAGGTCGGGCACGCGCAGGCGGGAGGCGAACTCGGCGAACTCGGCGCGGATCTTCTCGAAGACCTGCTCGTCGTAGTCGACCAGGTCCATCTTGTTCACGCACACCACCACGTGCGGCACGCCCAGCAGCGTGGCGAGGAACGTGTGCCGGCGCGACTGCTCGACGACGCCCTTGCGCGCGTCGACGAGGATCAGCGCCACGTCGGCCGTCGAGGCGCCCGTGACCATGTTCCGCGTGTACTGCGTGTGGCCCGGCGTGTCCGCGATGATGAACTTGCGCTTCGGCGTCGCGAAGTAGCGGTACGCGACGTCGATGGTGATGCCCTGCTCGCGCTCGGCGCGCAGGCCGTCCGTCAGGAGCGACAGGTCGGCGTAGTCGTTGCCGCGGTCCTTGCTGACCTGCTCCACCGACTCGAGCTGGTCGGCGAAGATCGACTTGCTGTCGAACAGCAGGCGGCCGATCAGCGTGGACTTGCCGTCGTCGACCGAGCCGGCCGTCGCGAACCGCAGGAGGTCGCCGCTGACGACCTCGCTGAGCGCGTCGGAGCCGTGCGCCTCGGGGGCCGCACCGGCCTCGGGAAGAGTCGTCGTCATCAGAAGTAGCCTTCCTTCTTGCGGTCCTCCATGGCGGCCTCGCTCACCTTGTCGTCGCCGCGGGTAGCGCCGCGCTCGGTCAGGCGCACGGCCGCCACCTCCTCGACGACGTCGTGCAGCGTGATCGCCGCGGACTCGACGCACGCGGTGAGGTTCGCGTCGCCGACGGTGCGGTAGCGCGTGGACCTGACCTCGGCGTTCTCGCCGTCCTTGAGGGGGGTGAACTCGTTGACCTCGTAGAGCATGCCGTTGCGCTCCACGACCTCGCGCTCCTTGGCGAGGTACAGGTCGGGCAGGTCGATGTTCTCGGCCTCGATGTACGCCCAGATGTCCAGCTCGGTCCAGTTGGACAGGGGGAACACCCGGATGGACTCGCCCTGGTGGACGCGGCCGTTGTACAGGTTCCAGATCTCGGGGCGCTGGTTCTTGGGGTCCCACTGGCCGAAGTCGTCGCGGAAGGAGAACACGCGCTCCTTGGCGCGGGCCTTCTCCTCGTCGCGGCGCCCGCCGCCGAACAGGGCGTCGAAGCCGTGCTTCTCGGCGGCCTCCAGCAGCACCGGCGTCTGGATCCGGTTGCGGGAGCCGTTGGGCTCCTCCCGCACCAGGCCGCGGTCGATCGCCTCGGGGACGGAGGCGACGACGAGCTGCACGCCCGTGCGCTCCACCCACCGGTCCCGGCAGTCGAGCACGGTCTGGAAGTTCAGGCCGGTGTCGACGTGCATGATCGGGAACGGGACGCGCGCCGGCGCGAACGCCTTGACCGCGAGGTGCAGCATGACTATGGAGTCCTTGCCGCCGGAGAACAGCAGGCACGGCCGCTGCATCTCGGCGACCACCTCGCGCATGATGTGGATGCTCTCGGCCTCCAGGCTGCGCAGCTGGCTCAGAACGTGACTCTTCACGACTGGGCACCTTCCTTGCTATCTGCCCCGACCACGGACGCGACACCAACGGTGTCGAGCAGCTCGCGCAGGCGCGCGGCCAGTGCCGGGGGGCATACGAACAGGTCTGGGAGCCAGGGGCTCTCCCGGTTGTACTCGAGCACGGATCCGTCGAGGCGGGTGCAGACGAGTCCCCGGGACCTGGCAACGGCGACGGGGGCCGCAGAGTCCCACTCGTACTGCCCACCCCCGTGGACGTAAGCGTCAACTGTACCGTCGGCGACCGCGAGCATCTTGACGCCCGCCGAGCCCATCGGCACGAGCTCGACATCGGCGCGCTCGGCCAGCGCGGCCACGAACTCCGGCGGGCGGCTGCGGCTCGCGGCGATCCGCAGGGGGCGGTTCCCGGCCAGCACGGCGGCAGCGTCGTCGTCCCGCACGACGCCGTCCGCGGTGGTCAGGACCTGCGCGCGGGCTGGCAGCGCGACGGCTCCGACGGTGAGCCCGACGCCGCGCTCCCAGAGCGCGATGTGGACGGCGAAGTCGTCGCGCCACTGCCCGGCCAGGGGCCCGTCGGCGTGCCGCTCGGCGAACTCACGGGTGCCGTCGAGCGGGTCGATGATCCACACACGATCTGCACCGGTGCGGGACGCATCGTCCTTGGCCTCCTCCGAGAGGACGGCGTCGGCGGGGCGGGCGGAGGTCAGCGCGGCCGCGAGCCAGGCCTGCGCGGCGGCGTCGCCGGCGTCCTTGAGCTCCTTGGCGACGAAGGCTCCGCCCGCGGCGTCGACCTCGGCGCGGAGGGCCATGAGCACCTCCGCCGCTCCCGAGGCGAGCGCGTGGGCGAGGGCGTCGTCGTCGAGCGACGCCTGAGGGAGCGCGAGGGAGGGCGCGTTCATCGGTCTCCAGGTCTGCGGAATCTTCAGGTCGTTCAGGTGCCCGGCGCCCTGGCCCGGGGATACGTCTCGTCCCAGGCGGTAGCCGGTTTGAACTCCGGCGAACGCGCCGAGGCTACCATTCGACCATGCGATCCACTGCCAGGCGACCAGATCGATGCTGATCAACAATCTAGGAATATCTATGACTACAAAACCGACCGGAATTATCGGGATTAACCAGTGAGTGTCGACCCGGCACTGATCGCCGGCGGCCTCGCCGTCGGCTTCGTCGTGGGGCTCACCGGCATGGGCGGCGGGGCGCTCATGACCCCCATGCTCATCTTCGTCTTCCGCGTGGACCCCCTGGTCGCGGTCTCCAGCGACGTCGTCGCGAGCCTCTTCATGAAGCCGGCCGGCGCGTTCGTGCACCTGCGGCGCAAGACGGTCAACCTCAAGCTCGTCCTGTGGCTGTGCGTGGGCTCGGTGCCCGCCGCGTTCTCCGGCGCGCTGCTCATCAAGGTGCTGCCGTTCGGCGACTCCCTCGACACCGCACTTCAGCGGATCCTGGGCGTCGCGCTGCTGATCGCGTCCTTCGGCCTCGTGGTCCGCGCCGTCCTGCAGATGGTCCGCGGCCGCTCGGCGCTCGGCGAGGGGCCCGCCAGTCCGTCCGCCCCGCGGGAGCTCGTGGTGCGGCCGGTCCCGACCGCGATCCTCGGCGCCGTGGCCGGGCTCCTGGTCGGTATGACGTCGGTCGGCGCCGGCTCGATAGTCATCGTCGTCCTCCTGCTGCTCTACCCTGCGCTGAAGGCCTCCCAGCTCGTCGGCACCGACCTGGTCCAGGCGGTGCCGCTCGTCGCGGCGGCGTCGCTGGGGCACATCCTGTACGGCGACTTCTCGCTCGGCCTGACGACGTCGCTGCTCATCGGCGCGATCCCCGGCGCCTGGTTCGGCGCTCTCGTGTCCTCGCGGGCACCCGGCGGCATCATCCGCCGCGCGCTGGCGATCCTGCTGCTCGCGTCCGCGCTCAAGCTGCTCGGCGCGAGCCTCCCCGTGGTGATCGGGGCCGCGGCGACGGCGCTCGTCGTCGGGAACCTCGTGTGGATCTGGGTCAAGCGGCGCTTCGCCGCGCTGCCCGTGCCTTCTCCGGCAGACTCGACTTCTCCGGCAGACTCGACCCCGGAGGAGGTCACCGACGGCCTCTCGAACGCCCCGGCGGCCGGCTCAGCAGCCGACCCAGCAGCCGACCCAGCCGACGACCCAGCAGAAACGAGCCCTCGCCGATGACCGACACCCCCGCCCGCGTCCTGTCCGACGACGAGCTGGACGTCCTCGAGCTGGCCCTCGGGGGCGCGCTCCCGGCGTCGGCCCTCACCGCCGCCCTGCCGGGCATCCCGGCGGACGTGATCCTGACCGACGCCGAGAACACCCCGCTGGCCCGCCTCACGACCCGCCCCGGTGACCTGCCCGCCGCGCTCGAGCCGCTCAAGCCGGTGGCCGCGGCGATCGGCCCGCAGTGGGACGTCGCCGTCCGCCGCCCCGCCCGGGAGGTGCGCGCCGGGCTGGAGGCGGGCTCCGGGGACGACGCCGAGAACAGCCTCGGGCTGCTCGTCACCGAGGTCCCGACCCGCGAGGAGCTCGACGCCGCGGTGGCGCTGGCCGCCGCCGCCGGGACCGGCCCGGGGACCTACGCGGAGTCCGGCCCGGGGGCCGGCGCACCGGCGGGCGCGAGCACCAGCACCGTGCTGCTGCTCGTGCCCGTGGCCCGCCACGCCCCGGAGGCGGGCGCCGTCGGCGCCCCCGGACTGGTGCGGGCGGCGCAGGGGCTGGCCGACGCCCTGGCGGAGCGCGTCGACGCGCGGGTGGCCACCGTCGTCGTGCCGTGGTCCGGGCTGGGCGCGACGACGCTCGACGAGGTGGCCGCCGCTTACGGCGCCGCGCGCGTCGCGACGCTGGCCGCGCACCGCTCGCCGGCGACCGCCGAGGGCGTGGCGGACCTGCCGCGCGTGCGGGACGAGGCGGTCCGGGCGCTGTACCCGCCGGCCTCTGCCGCCGAGGTGACCCGCGCCGCGAGCGGCGCCCACCGCCGGGGCGCCGTCGTGTTCTTCACGGGACTGTCAGGCTCGGGCAAGTCGACGGTCGCGCGCGCCCTGGCCGCCGAGCTGGACGACGACGGACTCGGGACCACCCTGCTCGACGGCGACGAGGTGCGGCACCACCTGTCGAAGGGGCTCGGGTTCGACCGCGAGTCCCGCGAGACCAACGTGGAGCGCATCGGGTACGTGGCCGCGCTCGTGGCCAAGCACGGCGGCATCGCCGT
Organism: Promicromonospora sp. NPDC057138; assembly: GCF_042670845.1. Classification (NCBI taxonomy): domain Bacteria; kingdom Bacillati; phylum Actinomycetota; class Actinomycetes; order Micrococcales; family Promicromonosporaceae; genus Promicromonospora; species Promicromonospora sp. NPDC057138. The sequence goes on from NZ_JBHUUX010000084.1 coordinate 7,883, forward strand.
CGCCGCGCCGATCGCGCCGTTCGCGGCCGGCCGGGCGAAGGTGCGGGCCCTGGCCGAGGAGGCCGGAGCGCACTTCGTCCTGGTGCACGTCAGCACGCCGCTGGCGGTGTGCGAGGCCCGCGACCGCAAGGGCTTCTACGCCAAGGCCCGGGCCGGCGAGATCGCCGACTTCACGGGCATCTCCTCGCCGTACGAGGAGCCCGACGACGCCGAGCTCGTCATCGACACCACCGACGTCCCGGTCCCGGAAGCGGTGGAGCTGGTCCGCCGCCACCTGACAACCCTGCTGGGCTGACACATCTTGCCGAGGTAGAACCAGGGCTCTACCTCGGCAAGGTGGTGGTTACGCTCGGGCTTCGGCCGCCCTCTTCGCCTCGGAGTCGGAGCTCAAGCTGGAGTCGCCGTTGTTGTCGGCCTTCTGCTGCTCCGCCGACTTCTGCCCGGCAGCCTCGGTGCCGTTCCGCGCCGCCTCTTCCCGCGCCCGCTTGCGCTGCAGCGCCCTGCGACGGGCCGGGCCCATGCCGGGGCGCTGCGCCCGCACGAACCTCTTGTACGCGTCGGCGACCTCGTGCACGGGACCGTCCATGACGAGCTGGCCCTGGTGCATCCACAGCACGCGCGTGCACATCGCCTCGATCGTCGAGATCGAGTGGCTCACGAGGAACACGGTGCCCGCGTTCTCGCGGACCTGCTCGATACGCGCCTTGCTGCGCTCCTTGAACGCGGCGTCACCGGTGGCGAGGGCCTCGTCGATCATCAGGATGTCCGGCGAGGCGGACGACGAGATCGCGAACCGCAGGCGCGCGCTCATGCCGGACGAGTACGTCCGCATCGGCAGGTAGACGAAGTCGCCGATCCCGGCGAACTCCACCACCTCGTCGAACCGCTCGTCGACCTGCTTGGGCGTGAGCCCGAGCGCGAGGCCGCCGATCATGATGTTGCGCTCGCCGGTCAGCGTCGGCATGAGCGCCGCGTTCACGCCGAGCAGCGACGGCTCGCCCGAGACGTGCACGCTGCCCGACTTCGGGGGCATGAGCCCCGCGATCGCCCGCAGCATGGTGCTCTTGCCGGAGCCGTTGACCCCGACGATCCCGACCGACTCGCCGTGCCGCACGGTGAACGAGACGCCGCGCACGGCGTGCACCTCGCTCACGGCGCCGACGTGCCGGCGTCCGGCCCGGAGCAGCCGCTTGTAGAAGGGCACCTTCACCTCGACCTCGCGGACCGCTGCGCCCTGCTTCTCGGCCTCGCTCCTGGCCCGGCCGCCGATGACGCGGTAGACGACGTGCAGGTCGTCCACCACGAGGCAGGGGTCACCCAGCTCGGTCTCGAGGGCTTCCTCCCCGGCGTCCTCGGGCTCGATCTCGAGGTCGAAGTCCATGTGCTCGTCGGCCTCAGTCACGTCCGTACCTCTCCTCGCCGCGCCAGAAGACGATGAAACCGATCACGAAGAACACGACCGCCCATAGGGCGCCGAGCGCCCACATCAGGCCGCTGGGCGGGAACGACTCCTCCTGCAACAGCACGGAACGCACCAGGTATAGGTAGACCGCGATGGGCTGGTAGTCCAGCACACCCGTCAAGACTGCCTTTGTGGTCTCGGAGACGCCCAGGTTTTCGACGTAGTGCGACACAGGGAAGATCACGCCTGAGGCATACATCAACACCCGCATGACGAACCCGATGATGTTGTCGAGGTCAGGAATGCTGGCCACCAATCGCGCCATGACGAACGCGAGACCCGTGTTGAAGATCCACATGAGTGCCACGGCAGCGGGCAGCAGCAGCCACCACCAGGTCACGTGGACCATCTTGTACGTCGGGATGAGGCCGCTGAGCAGCGTGATGGCACACATCACGACGATCGCCGGAACGAGTGTGGTCAGGAGCGACAACACCGTCGACATCGGCAGCACGGCGCGCGGGAAGTGCAGGGAGCGCAGGAGCTGCGTCTTGCCGCTGATCGACTTGGCGCCGCCGCTCACCGATGCCTCGACGAACCGGAACATGAAGACACCGATCACGATGTACGCGATCGAGTTGCTGACGCCTCGGTTCAGGTGGAGCAGGATGCCGAAGATCAGCACGTACACGGCCGCGTTGAGGACCGGGTTGAGCACAGCCCAGAGCTGGCCCAGGTAGTTGTTCTGGTTCTTCGCGTACGCGGTGGACGTGGCCAGGACCCGGATGAACGCCCAGCGGCTCGCCAGGCTGCGGATGTACTCACCCAGCGGCGGACGGACGTTCAGGGCGCGCAGGCCGTACTGCTTCGCAAGGGCCAGCCGCTCGGCCGACGTCGTGCTGGGGACGAGCGGTGGCGGCGGCTTCTTGGCGTCGCCGCTGGCGGCAGCCTTGGCTGGCGCGACCGCGTCGGTAGTAGGTGTGCTCACGGTGCGTGAAATACCTGTCTGGTCGGGGGCACTGCCGGAGGCGATCCGGCCTTTCGATCCTAGCGGGTCACAAACCCTAGCAGTGTGGTCGGGATTCGTCCGCACGGCCGCGACCTCGTACGACGTCGGCGCGCCGCGACCTCGCACGGCGTGTGAAACGCGTGAGGATCCTGACGTGAGAGACTGCACCGCGTGCATCACCCCCGTCCCGCTCCTCGGGCCACGGACCCGCGCGCCGCGTCCCCACGCGCTGCCGGCGCCCTGGTCGAGTCGCCGTTGCAGCTGCTCTGCACGGTCGAAGCGCACGCCGCCGGGTACGGCGGCACCGAGACCCACGTGCACGTCCGCGACGACGTCCCCGCCCTGGGCGACGCCCTGTCCGCCGTCCGCGGGCTCACCCTCCCCGAGGGCCTGGCCTTCGACCTGGCGGGCCGCCGCAGCGCGCTGACCGCGCGCGAGCCCGTCTGGCTCGTCGGCGACGCCTTCTCGGGCCTCTTCCAGGCCACCGCTCCCCTGCGCCGCCCGGAGCACGTGGTCCTGGTCGACGACGGCCTGGCGACCCTCGAGCTGTGCCGCCTCCTGGTGCGCCGCGACCCGCTGGTCCGGATCGGCCGGCCGGCGCGCGCACCCCGGCGTCGGCTCGGTGCTGTGGCCGCCGGCCGCCTGCGCTCGCTGGCCGCCGACGGCCGCGTCACGATCTTCACCGCACTTCCACTCACGCCCGACCTGTCCGCCGGCCTGCGGGCCCAGGGCTTCGAGGTGCGGCACAACCGCTTCGGCTGGCTCACGGCACAGCCCGCGGACGAGTCGATGCCCGAGCCCACCATCGTCGTCGGCTCGGGCATGCCCGCCGACGGGCTGATCGACGAGCACCGGTACGTCGACTGGATCCGGTCGCTGGCGAAGGAGAGCGCGCTGCGCTACCTCCCGCACCGCCGTCAGACGCCGGAGCTGCTCGCGACGCTGGGCTCGATCGACGGCGTCACCGTCGATGCTCCCGGTGCCCCCGTCGAGATCCGGCTGCGCGGCCTGCGGCCCGGCCAGCGCGTGCTGAGCCTGCCGTCGACCTCGACCATCCTGTTGACCACTATCATTTCACCGCTCGGTGTCCCCGTCACCGCGCTCGACGTGCCCGCCGACTGGTGGACCGCGCGCGCCTCGGCCGATCACCGAGCACACCTGACCAGCGTCGTCGAGCTCGCCCGGCAAGCCAGGGCCGCCGCCGAGGACGTCAAGGAAACAGACTCCCCGGAGGCGAACGAATGACCATCCGTGTGCTCGCGGTCGCGGACAGCGACTCGTATCTGAAGTGGGCATGCGCGACGCTGGACAGGCTCGGCCCGGCTGAGGAGGCCGGTCTCGACCGCTCGGCGGTGATCGTCAAGACGCCGATCGCGCCGACCACCAGTCAGATCGCCGCCGCTGTCGCGGGATCCTCGGTGGTCCGTCCCGCCGTGCTGCCCGTCCGGGACCTCGCCGCGCAGATCCGCGACGACACGCCCGACGTCGTGCTCATCGCCGCCACCGGCCCCGTCGCCGAGGTCGTGGCGCACGCCATCGTCGCCGCCACGGGCAAGCGCCGTCCCGCGCTGATCACCGGCCTGCCCGGCATGGCGCTGCCCGCCACGCCGGAGGGCACGGGCTGGCGCCGCTGGTGCGACGCCTTCGTCGTGCACAGCCGGCTCGAGATCGGCGCCTACCGCGAGGCGTTCGCCGAGCACGACGTCGCCCCCGAGGTGCCGCTGGCGCACCTGCCGTTCCTCGAGCACATGTCGGCGAGCCTCGGCACCGAGCCGGTCAAGCGCGTGGTCTTCGCCGCGCAGGCCAAGGTGCCGGACAACCGGCCCGACCGCGTGGCCCTCCTGGACCGCCTGGCCCGCCTCGCCGACGACGAGTTCGAGGTCATCGTCAAGCTCCGCGCCCGCAAGGGCGAGCGGCAGACGCACAACGAGGCGTTCCCGTACGACGAGCTGTGGGACGCCGAGCACGCGGCCCTGGGGCACCGCAGCGACGCACTGCGGTTCGTCGACGGGCCCATGGCCGAGTGGCTGCAGCCCGGGTCAGCGCTCATGACAGTCAGCTCGACCGCGGCGATGGAGTCGCTGGCCCTCGGCCTGTCCACCGTCATCATCGACGACTTCGGGGTCAGCCCGGAGCTGCTCAACGCGCCGTTCGCCGGCAGCGGCTGCGTGATGCACGTCGCCGACGCCGCGGAGGCCTTCCGCACGGGCGGCCCGGACCCCGACCCCGCCTGGCTCGAGGACAACTACCTGCACACAGACGAGTCGGAGCTGCCGGCGACGGTCCGCTACCTCGCTGAGCGGCGCGAGACGGGGACGCTGACCACGCTGGCCGTGGTCAAGCCGTGGCTCAGGGCCCGCTACCTGCGCATGGCGCTGCAGATGTACCTGCCGAAGTTCGTCTATGACGTGATCCGCCTGTCGACGCGCCCGGTCCGCCTCCTCTTCCTGGACAAGAAGGCCTGACCTGACGACGGCGTTCCGGGTCAGACGCCGTCGTCGACCCGGACGCGGTCCGTGAGGCCACGCAGGAAGCCGGCGCCCCACGCCATGTGCATCGTCACGAGCGTCGCGGGCAGGGCGAGCGCCGAGCGCAGGTCGAGCCGGGGGCTGCGGGTCGCGGCGTGCGCCGAGGCGCCGAGCACACCCAGCAGGTAGGCGACGGGCGGCGTGAGCGCGAGCAGCGTCATCGGCAGCGAGCTCACGACCGCGCCGACGACGACGAGCAGCACGGACACCCCGAGCACGACGACGGCGGTCGGCGGGGCAAGATAACGGACGTTCGCGGTGCCGGGGTTGCGGCGCACGACCTCGCGGCGCCACATGCCGGTGCGCCAGAACTGGGTGGCGACGGCGCCCAGCGTGCGGCGCGGCTTGTACTCGACCACGAGCGACGGGTCGAACCACAGGAGGCTGCCGCTGTTCCGCAGCCGGAGGCACAGCTCCCAGTCCTGCGCCCGCACGTACACCGGCGAGTACCCGCCCACGCGCTCCAGCGCCTCGCGGCGGAACGTGCCCAGATAGACGGTCTCGGCCGGGCCGGCGCTGCCGCCCGTGTGGAACGCGGCCGCGCCGAGGCCGGCGGGGTGGCTCATGGCGCGCGCCACGGCCTTCTGGACGGGGGTGTCGCCGACGGGCAGCATGCGCCCGCCCACGCCGTCGGCCCCTGCGGCCTGCAGGGCCTCCACGGCACGGCGCACGTAGGTGGGTTCCGCGACGGTGTGGCCGTCCACGCGGACGAAGATCGAGTGGCCCTCCGGCATCCGCTCCAGGCCCGCGTTCAGGCCGAGCGGTTTGGAACCCGTGGGGTTGTCCACCACGGTGACGCGGCCGGTCTCGGCCGCGAGCTTCTCGGCGATCTCGTGGGTGCGGTCCTGCGAAGGACCCACGGCGAGCACCATGTGCAGCGGGTGCGGGTAGTCCTGCTCCAGGATCGACCGCACCATCGCCTCGAGGTACGGCTCCTCGTCACGTACGACGGCGACTACCGTCACCAACGGCATGTTTGCCGCCTCTACCCGCTCGGGCACATGGCCCCCTCTCGCGATGGCCGGGCCGGTTCGGCCCGGTTCCGGCTCCGTCCGGACCCGGGAACATCGGAGGCGGGCACCGCGAGTGCGGCGCCCGCCTCCGACCATGAACAGCGGGCTCGATCACCGAGCCCAGGTAGTGCCTACGGCTCAGGCTCTACCTCTACGCCTGAGCCTGCGGCTCCGCTGCGGGCGAGTGCCTCGTTCCTCGGCCCTCACCCTGCGCTGCACCTACGGCTCAGGCGTCGACGCGACGGAGGCGCGACATCGGCGAGAACTCACCGGGCATGACGCGCTTCTGGCCGTCGCCGAGCGCCTTCTCGAGGATGCGGATGTCGCGCACCAGGTTCTCGAGGCCCTTGGGCTCGAGCGAGGAGGCGTGGTCCGAGCCCCACATGGCGCGGTCGAGCGTGATGTGCCGCTCCACGGCCACGGCGCCCAGCGCCACGGCGGCCAGCGAGATCTGCAGACCGGTCTCGTGGCCCGAGTAGCCCACGGGCACGTTGTAGCGCTCCTGCAGCGTCGTGATGGTGCGCAGGTTCGCCTCCTCGGGGGGAAGCGGGTAGGTCGACGTGGCGTGCAGGATCACGAGCTTGTCCGTGCCCAGGATCTCCACGGCGGCGTCGATCTGCTCGAGCGTCGACATACCGGTCGAGAGGATGATCGGCTTGCCGGTCGCGGCGAGCGCACGAAGCATCTCGTGGTCCGTCACCGAGGCCGAGGCGACCTTGTGGGTCGGCACGCCCATCTTCTCCAGGAAGTCCACGGACGGGGCGTCCCACGGAGACGCGAACCACTGCACGCCCTTCTCCTTGGCGTACGCGTCGATCTCCGTGTACTCCGGCTCCTCGAACTCAACCTTGTACTTGTACTCGAGGTACGTCATCTCGCCCCAGGGCGTCTGACGAATCTTGTCGCGCTGGTCCTTCGGAGTGCTGATCTCCGGAGTGCGCTTCTGGAACTTCACGGCCTGGCATCCGGCCTCGACCGCGACGTCGATCAGCTTCTTGGCGATCTCGACGTCACCGTTGTGGTTGATGCCGATCTCGCCGATCACGTACACGGGCTGGTCGGCGCCGACCTGCAGGTCGCCGATAGTGACCGGCGCGGGCTGCGCGTTCGTCGCGCTCATAAGAAGGTCCTTCCGAAAGGGTCGAGCACAGGGTAGTGCTGTTACGTGTCGTCGGGACTAACCGGTGACGACGGGGGTCTGGACAGCTGCCGTACTGGGGGCTGCTGTAGCCGGACGCGCAGCGAGTATACGGTCACAGATCTCACGAACCGCACCGTTCCCGCCCTCGCGGGACAGTACGAGCCGGGCCTGTGCCTTCACTTCGGGGCGCGCGTCCGCGACTGCCACAGGCCAGCCGACGACGGCCATGGCGGGCAGGTCGTTGACGTCGTTGCCGACGTACGCGACGCGTGCCGGGTCGAGGTTCTGCTCGGCGATCCAGGCGCGCAGGGCGGAGGCCTTGTCGTCGATACCGTGCATGACCTGCACCTTCAGCTTGTCGGCACGCGAGGCGACGACCTTGTTGGTCTCCGTCGACAGGATGAGGATCGGCAGGCCGGTGCGACGCAGGATCGAGACGCCCATGCCGTCGCCGCGGCTCACCCGCACCTGCTCGGTGCCGTCCTGGTCCACGTAGGCGTGGTCGTCGGTGTGCACACCGTCGAAGTCCGTGACGAGCGCGTCGACGTCGACCGGCCCGGGCGTGGCGTCGACGTCCTGGTCCACGAGCTGGCGGGCGAGCCAGAGGTCGCGGGGCTCGTCGATCTCGATGGCCCACTCGGAAGCGACCGGCTGGATGCCGACGTCGCCGAAGAACCGGGTGCTGCCTGCACGGAACCCGTCGGTCCTCATCACATAGAAGGCACCGGTCTCGCGGAAGTGCGGCGCCCGCTCCTGGCGGCGCGGCCGGTAGTCGGTGGTGTGCCCGACAGGGCTCGCGACGCCGTCGTCGATCCGCCACTGGAAGTCGTGGGTCTCGGAGACCGCCACGACCACGTCCTTCTCGCCCGCGGCGACCCGGCGGATGGCGGTGTCGAGGTCCTCGGGGTCGATGAACGGCGAGGTGCACTGCACCAGCACCGTCACGGGCGGGACCTCCTGGGGCGGCAGGCCGCCGTCGCCGGCCTCGATCCGGTCCAGCACGTGCTGCAGCGCCGACTCGGACGACGCCGTGCCGCCCGCGATCTCGGCGGGGCGCGCCACGACGCGCGCTCCGTGCAGCCGGGCCTCGGCGGCGATCTCGTCGTGGTCGGTGGAGACGATGACCTCGGCGACCGACGAGGCGGCGAGCGAGGCCTGGACTGCGCGCCCGACCAGCGTGATCCCGTCCACCCGCGCGAGGTTCTTCAGGGGGACACCCTGCGAACCTCCCCGGGCCGGGATGACGACGACGGCGGACGGGGTTTCACCGGGTACTGACATTCGTGGCACTCTCGAGTCGGTCGGGATGGATACGCCGTCCACACTAGCGCTATCCGCGCCGTGTGCCGTCCAGCCGGGTTCACCCGCTCCCGCCCCGGATGTGGGATCCTGCCGTTGCACGCGGTGGCACAGCGCCATCCAGAAACACCGCCCCAGGAACAGGGCCCCAGCACCACGGCCCCAGGAACATTCCCCACGAAACGGTGCGCGGCGCCCCAGCTGCCCGCGACCGTGCCGAGAACGGAGACAGCTCGAGTGCCCGGAACCGAAGGTCGCAAGGCGAAGTCCTCCCCCGCGGGCGGCGGCGCGCCCCAGGCAGTCTCGCGGTCCGAGCGGCGGGAGCGCGCGCGGCGCACCGCCGAGGTGATGCACACGCTCCAGCGGATCACCGGCGTGCGGCCGCAGCCCGACTCGTTCACCACGCGCGAGCTCGCGAAGGGGCACGTGACGTGGTCCGAGGTCCGGATGGTGCGCGCCGCTGTGCTGGACGCGGCGCGCGAGGCGATCGACCGCTGGGACGTGGACGCCGCGACCACGCTGACGAGCTTCCTGCGTGCCGACGCCCCCGACCCCGAGGTGGGCCGCCTGAGCGGGCTGGTCGCGCTGCTCTCCGGCGACGCCGAGGCCGCCGAGCAGTACTTCTATCAGTCGTCCCGGGGCACGGGATCGGTGGCGCGACGCCGGACCAACGCGCACCGCGCGGTCGAGGAGCTGCAGCAGTTCCTGGACTTCCGGACCGAGCTGCTCCGCCACGACCCCCCCGCCGAGCTGGCCGACCTGCGCGAGCTCGCGGCGTCGGTCCCCGTGACGAACCTGTCGGACGCCGACGCCGCGTTCGGGCGTTACCTCGTCGGCTGCCTCACCCTCGGCCTCGAGGGGCCGCTGGCCGCCATCCTGGACGAGTTCGCCGAGGCCGGCCGCCTGGACGGGGTGATGGCGCCCCCGGGCGTCCTCGACGTCCCCATCGAGAACGCCGAGTTCGTGGCGGCCGACGCCGACCATGCCGGCGCGCTGCGCCTGCTGCAGGGCACGTTCCGCCACTACGGCGTCGTCTCGGAGCGGTACCTCATCGCGCTCGGGACGTCGCTGACGGCGCTCAGCCGGTACGACGCCGCCCGCCGCGCCTTCAAGCTGGCCGACACCGGTGTGGGCTCCGCCCGCGCGGCGCAGGTCGCCTGGATCATCCACGACGACGAGTCCGCGCACGCGTTCGCCCGCCGGGCGCTGCGGCAGGAGATGCCGCGGTCGTCGGTCCGCACCGTGCTGGGCCGTGTCGAGCAGCCGATCACGCCGCGCGAGGCGGACGCGCCCTCCGGCGGCCTGGGCCACGTGGCGTTCTTCGTGGACCGCGGCGAGAACTTCGGGGACATCGTGCTGCCCGACGCCGTCCGGGACGCGATCACCGAGCCCGCCGGCACCACCGAGTGGGTGTCCTTCCACGCGCACCAGGTGTTCGACGACGAGTTCACGCGGATCGCGAACGCCCAGCGCGCCCTCGTCGTCGGCGGCGGCGGGCTGTTCCTCCCGGACACCTCGCCCAACGGGAACAGCGGCTGGCAGTGGAACGTGCCGGAGGCCTCGCTGGACGCGCTGACGGTCCCCGTCTACGCCTTCGCCGTCGGCTTCAACCTCTTCAAGGGGCAGAAGTTCAAGGGTGACCTGTTCCGGCGCAGCCTCATCGCCTTCACGCGCAAGGCCGAGTTCGTCGGCCTGCGCAACACCGGGTCGATGGAGCGCGTGCGGGACATGCTGCCCGCCGAGCTGCACGACAAGGTGCGCTTCGTGCCCTGCCCGACCACGGTGCTCCAGCACATCCGCCCCGGGCTGACCCCCGGGAGCTCGGGCTCCGGCACGGTCCTGCTCAACGCGGCGTTCGACCGCAGCGGGCGGCGCTTCGGCACCGGCTACGCGGACTTCCTCGCGCACATGGTCGAGCTCGCCGACAAGGCGGGCAAGGCCGGCGCGGAGGTCCGGATCGCTGCGCACACGCGCGGCGACGTCAAGCTCGCGAAGGATCTCGAGGAAGCGCACGACCTCACGCTGCCCGTCGACGAGCTGCACAACATGGACCAGGCCGACGCGCTTGCCGTCTACCAGCGGGCGTCCCTGGTGATCGGCATGCGCGGCCACGCGACGATGATCCCGTTCGGTGTGGGCACGCCGGTCCTGAGCATCGTGTCGCACCCGAAGATGCGGTACTTCTTGGAGGACGTGGACCGTCTGGACTGGGGTTTCGACATCGGTGACGCCGATCTCGGCGCCCGGCTCGCGGAGCGCACGCTCGACGTTCTCGCCCGGGAGGACGCCTACCGGGCCGACGTCGCCGACCGTCAGCAGGTGCTGCTGCCGCACGTCCGGGCGGCGGCCGCGGACGTCGCCAAGGCCTGAGTCCTTCACCCGCTCCGGCCGTTAGACTCGACCGGTCTCTGTACCTCGAAAGGGAGTTATCCGATGCCCACCATGCGGAGCGTTCCGCTCGGCCGTGAGCCCGGCGACGCGGAAATCGCGTCGTTCGCTGACCTGATCGACAGGCCCCTGCTCATCGTCGGCAACGGGCCGTCGTCGGCCATGCCTCCCTATCACCGGATCCCGGCCGACGTGGTCGTCTTCCGGATGAACTGGTTCTTCCTGGAGAGCAACTACCACTTCGGCGACCGGGTCGACGCGTACTTCAGCGCCATCCCGAACGAGAAGCTGGAGAAGCTGCTGCAGGAGGAGATGCGGTCGAGCCGGTACGACGTGCGCCGCATCCTCAGCCCCATGCGCCACGCCGCGCACCGCGACGGTGACAAGTACGGCCTGGAGCCGGAGCCGATGGTCGGCGTCGAGGAGCTGGACTCCTGGTCCATCCCCGCCCGCCACCCCCGCCTCGCCCGCGCGTTCATGAGCCGGCCCGGCCTGCCCACGACGGGCCTGCAGGCCCTCGCGTTCGGCCTGGGCGTCGGATTCCGCGAGGTCTACCTGTCCGGTCTCGACATGTACGAGTCCAAGGACAGCCGGTACGGCTACACGGTCACGCAGGCCGCGGAGTCCGCACTCAAGGACAAGGACCTCACGCCGGGCTACGAGTCCGCGCACGGCCTCGACTCGGACCTGGCGTTCCTGCGCTCCTGCATGGCGGAGTTCCCGGACGCGAAGATCCGCTCGGTGAGCCAGTCGGACACGCTCCACCTGTTCGTCCCGCAGGCGGAGGACCTCACCGACCGCCCGCACCTCGCTCCCGAGGCGGTGCCGACGCTCGCGGTGTCCAAGGACACCGTTGACCTCTCGTTCCCCGAGGTCGGCGAGGACACGTCGGTGGTCGTCCCCGAGGTCGGCGGTCCGCTGTGGAAGGAGATCGACGGCCGCAAGTGCGCGTACGTCACCGTGGTCTCCGGCGCGTACCACCACGGCGCGCGCGCCCTGGCGAACTCGCTGCGCGAGCACACGGACGTCCCGCTGATCGCCCTGGTCACGCCCGACGCCGACCGCGCGGCCCTCGCCGCGAGCGGCATCCGGACGATCCAGGTCCCGGGCATCCGCAACCCGATGAACTCGGGCGGCAAGAAGATCCAGGCCCGCTTCGCGATGACCTACACGAAGCTCCACGTGTTCCGGCTCGACTTCTTCGACCGCCTGGTCTACCTCGACAGCGACACCGTCGTGAAGGGCAGCCTGGACGAGCTGTTCGACGGCGACGACTTCGCCGCCGTCCCCGACGCGGGCCTCGACCTGCCGGACGGCAACGTGTTCAACTCCGGCGTCTTCGCCGTGAACCCGTCGCACGGCATGTTCGAGACGATGATGTCGCAGCTCAGCCACACGACGTCGTACGACGGCGGCGACCAGGGCTTCCTCAACCAGTTCTTCTCGGACTGGCGCAAGCTCCCCCTGGAGTACAACACCACCAAGCGCATCTACTCCCACCACCCGCAGGTGTTCAACGAGGAGGACGTCAAGGTCCTCCACTACGTGGGACGCAAGCCGTGGGAGCCGACGTCGAAGGGCGAGCGGTACGACCAGCTCGACTACGCGTGGCTCGACCACCTCAGCGACTGGGAGAAGAACGAGCTGGTGCGCGAGCTGCGCCACGCCGCGGCCGGCGGGAAGCCGCCGGAGGCCGGCAGCGCCAGCCCGTTCCGGCAGGCCCAGGAGGCCAACAAGACGAACCGGGCCTCGGACGCCGTCCGCGTCATCGAGGCGGTCATCGCCCAGCGCGAGCCGACGTCGGCCGAGCTGCGCGAGCTCGCCAAGGCGTACCGCCGCCTGGGCCGGCACGACGACTGCGCCCGGGTCCTCAAGCAGGCCTACGCGATCGACCCGCGCCGGAGCGTCATGCGGGACGTGATGCTGGCGCAGGCCCGCTCCATCAAGAGCAAGCTGGCCTGACCCCCGAGGTAGTTCCGCGAAGTAGAGCGCCTGTCCGAGTCTCCCTGACAACACCAGGGAGGCTCGGACAGG
>NZ_JBHUUX010000085.1:0-20562 GCF_042670845.1 Promicromonospora sp. NPDC057138
GGTGATCGGCAACCCGAGTTGCCGATCACCTGACCTTTTGCCGACCTCACCGTGCCCGGATCACGCCGCCCGGGCCGCCCGGTGCCGGATGGCGCGCGCGTACTCCCCGCGTGGGACGTGCGGCGTCACGTAGAGCACCATGCCTGCCTCGGCCGGGGTGCGGTCCGCCTTGTGCGAGTTGCACTCGTAGCAGGCCGCCACGAGGTTCATCCACGTCGATGGGCCCCCGCGCGACCGCGGCAGGATGTGGTCCACGGTCTCGGCCGGGCCGCCGCAGTAGGCGCACAGCCCGTCGCGTCGCTTGACGCCCATCTTGGTGCACGCGGGCGCTCCGCCCGTCTTGTAGAGCCACCGCATCGTGACGTACCGGACCAGGCGCAGCACGCGCGGTAACGGGAACGGCCCGAAGGAGCGGCCGTCGACCGCCTCCTCCACGACCGCGACCTCGCGCACGAGCATGTGGATGGCATGCCGGACCGATACTCGGTGCAGCGGCTCGTAGCCGGCATTGAGAACTAGGACGTCGGCCACGGGCCTGCTCCTTCCGGTGAGCTTGTCGTTCTCGGTTCTTGGCTGGTGTTCGGGTGGTGCTGTGCGGGCCGGCCCTGGGACGACAAGAGCCGCCCGGGATCAGGCATCCCGAGGCGGCTCACGTTCACTGGTCCGGCAGAAACCGGATCAGTGGCGTATAGCGCCCCGTATGGCCTCGCGGCCGTCCCACAGGTGCTTGGCAATGGTCGGGTAGGACGACGCGGTGGCGGCACTGACCTTGCTCAGGCCTGAGGCCTGGAGCGCAACGCTGGTGCGGACCATCGTGGATCTCGTCCTTCCCGTCTCGTTCGGATCTTGAGGTGTGGATATGGCTCGTATCGGTGCTGCGGCAGGCCCTGCAGACACACAACCTGCCGTCACGGCGCGAGTCCGTGTGTGAAGAAAGGTACAACGAGGACTTGGTAACGTCTATGGCTTTTCCGGAACTGCAACCCAAGGATGCATCAAGTTGCCGGCGTGCCGCTAATTCCGGCGTGTCGCCCGACGGCGGCGGAGCTACCAGCTCACGGGCTCCCGGATGATCGGGCAGGTCATGCAGTGGCCGCCGCCGCGGCCGCGGCCGAGCTCGCCGCCCGCGATCTCGATCACCTCGACGCCTGCCTTGCGCAGCAGGTCGTTGGTGGTGGTGTTGCGGTCGTAGGTGAACACGACCCCGGGCTCGACGGCGACGGAGTTGTTGCCGCTGTCCCACTGCTGGCGCTCCGACTCGTAGACGTCGCCGCCGGTCTCGATGACCCGCAGCTCGCCGAGCCCGGACACCTCCCCGACGACGTCGAGGAAGGACGACCCGCCGGCGTCGGTCACGGACACGCCGAGGGGGCCGGAGTCGGGGCGCAGCACGAACGGGTGCACGCGGTCGACGATGCGCGGGTACACGGTGACGGTGTCGACGTCGACGAACGTCATGATCGTGTCCAGGTGCATGGCCGCGCGCAGCCGCGGCATGCCGGCCACGACGATCTGCTCGGCCGCGCCCTCCTGGAACAGGGCGGCCGCGACCTGCGTGATCGCCTGCCGCGAGGTGCGCTCGCTCATACCCATCAGGACCGTGCCGTTGCCGATCGGCATGATGTCGCCACCCTCGAAGGTGGCCTCGCCGTGGCCGTTCTCCGGGTCGCCCCACCACACGCGGCTGCCCACGAAGTCGGGGTGGAACGTGTAGACCGCCTTCATCAGCAGGGTCTCGTCGCGGCGCGCCTGCCAGTAGAGCGGGTTCAGGGTGAGGCCGCCGTAGATCCAGCAGGTGGTGTCGCGCGTGAAGAGCGTGTTCGGCAGCGGCGGCATGAGGTACTCGCGCGCGTCCGGGCTGACGTCGGCCAGCGCGCGGAAGCCCGGCGGCAGCTCGGGCACGTCCGCGACGGCGAGGCCGCCGATCAGATACCTCGCCAGCTCGTGCTCCGGCAGGGACTCGAGGTACTCGCGCGTCGCCTCGACCAGGCCGTTGCCGACGATCTCCGGCACGATCTTGCGGTCCAGCAGCCAGTCGCGCGCGCCCGGCACGCGCAGGGTCTCGGCGAGCAGCGCGTGCAGCTCGACGACGTCGACGCCGCGGCCCCGCAGCTCGGTCACGAAGTCGGCGTGGTCCTGCTGGGCGCGCTCCACCCACAGGACGTCGTCGAAGAGCAGGTCGGCCGAGTTGGACGGCGTGAGGCGCTGGTGCGCCAGGCCCGGCGCGCAGACCAGGACCTTGCGCAGGCGGCCGACCTCGGAGTGGACGCCGTACGCCGCCGAGGGTGAGTCGGCCGGGGGCGTTGTGCTGTCGATGGTGTTCATCGGGCGCTAACGGTACTCATCCCGCCGCCGTCGTGCCGAGCAGGGAGCCGACGGCGAAGGTCGCGCCCAGCGCGAGCGCCCCGCCGAGGACGACGCGCGCCGTGGCACGCACCCGCGGCGCGCCGCCGATCCACGCGGCGGTCCAGCCGGTCCCGGCGAGCGCCGCCAGCACGACGACGAAGGTGACGCCGACCCGCCAGGGCTCGGGGATCAGGAGCACCGCGGCGAGCGGCAGCACGGCGCCCAGGGTGAAGGCCACCGCGGACGCGAACGCCGCGTTCCAGGGGCTGACCACCTCGTCCTCGTCGATGTTGAGCTCGGCCTCCAGGTGCGCCGAGAGGGCGTCGTGCTCGGTGAGCTCGACGGCGACCTGGCGGGCGGTGGCGGGGGAGAGGCCCTTGGCCTCGTAGAGCTCGGCCAGCTCGGCGAGCTCCTCGGCCGGCATCTCGGCGAGCTCGGTCCGCTCCTTGGCGATGAGCGCCTTCTGCGTGTCGGACTGGCTGGAGACCGAGACGTACTCGCCCAGCGCCATCGAGATCGCGCCGCCCACGAGGGCGGCCAGCCCCGCGGTGAGGATGGGGCCGGTCTGCGCCGTCGCCGCGGCGACGCCGACGGCGACCGCCGCGACCGACACGATCCCGTCGTTCGCGCCCAGCACTCCGGCGCGCAGCCAGTTGAGCCGCTCCGCGAGTCCTTCGGTGTGGGGTTCGTCCTCGTGCCCGACGGCGGGGCGCCCGGCGCGGTCCGTCCCGGACGGTTCGGTGGTCATAGGCCCCAGGCAACCAGGAGTCGGGGCGGGAGGCCAGCTTCGCGACAGGGGTTGGACAGCCTCACCTTTCGTCGTGTGCTGGTTCACGACGTCGTTCATATCGGCGGGTCGAGGCAGGCGGCCGCGCGTGCCGAGCCGAAAGAAGCACGTCGCTCAGGGCCCGGATCGACACGCGACCTACGGTTCGCCCCGGGGCGCGGACCACGACCTTGCGGTTCAGCGCCGAGCCGCACCGACCGGCCGCCGCGGGCAAGGTCCGCTTCCAGAACACCATCACGCATGCTTATGGGCCCAGAACCAGGCCCAGGCGTGTTCTGGAAGCGGACATCCAAGCCAGCCCTGGCTCCAACTGTCTACAGATGGGGTCATTCTGTCTACGGCGAGAGGTCGGTGATGGTGCTTCCGGCGGCGCTCACGTTCCCGGACGACGTCGTCAGCTACGCGTGCGCTCGCCCACCGGGACCTCGACGTCGAGCGTGTTGCCCGGCTGGGCGAGCGGGCAGGTCCACGCCGGGTCGTACGCGCAGGACGGGTTATAGGCGAAGTTGAGGTCGAGGACCAGCTCGCCGACGCCGTCGTCGTACCCGCTCGCGTGGCCGTCGGTGCCGCCGGCGTGGCCCAGCCAGGCGCCCTTGATGGTGTCCAGAAGGTAGCGGCCGCCGCCGTACGTGCCGCCGGCGGCGCCGGCGAGCGAGTCCTTGATCGGCACGAACAGGCCGCCGCCGTACGAGGCGAGGCGCCAGACGTCGAGCGACCCCAGCCCGTCCAGGAAGACCTTCCCGAGCAGCTCGAAGGGCACTATGCCGTCGGTCCCGGTCGGGACGTCGAGGCGGCGGGGAGCGCCGTCCGGCCCCGGCTCCGCGGGCACGACAGGTGCGGTGAAGCGCCAGGCCGGGTCGTACGGGGCGACGGAGAGGCCGGTGAAGCCGGGCTTGTCCTCGGGCAGGACGGGGGAGGCCGGGTGGGTCGCGAAGAGCTCGTCCCGGGTCATGGTCCAGTAGGCGTGCGCGGCGGCGGGATCCTCGGCCGCACGGACGCGGACGCCGGCGTACAGCGCGAAGACTCGCCGCCGCCAGTCCGCGATCTGGAGGGCTGTGGTGACCGGGGACGTGGTGGCGGCGTGCGTCATACCTACGACACTACCCACCGCCACCGACAGTCACACGGCACTCACACGGGCACGCGGAGCGTCGCCGTGTAGCCCTGGCTCACGCTCCCGGACACCTTGGCCATCTGCAGCGCGTACCCGTCGGAGAACACCATGTCCGAGCTCAGCGTGACGTCCTGCAGGTTTGCGATGCTCTTGTCGTAGCCCTCGGTCGCGTACACGGTCTCGCACACGTCCTGAGGCAGGGCGAGCTGGGAGGTGCGCATGCGGTTCGTGGCGCTGGTGGCCTCGTCCAGCGACGGGTAGACCTCGAAGTGGATGTGGGGCCAGCGGCCCTGGTAGCAGGCGGGGAAGATCGACGTGAAGGTGACTTTGCCGTCGGCGTCGGCCTCCTGGACGCCGCGCAGGTAGTTCTGGTCGGCGATGTCGTACATGGAGTACTGGCCGTCGCGGTCGCAGTGCCACGCGTAGACGGCGGCGCCCGCGACGGGGGTCCCGGCGTCGCCTTCGCCGGACACGTCCACCACGGTCAGCGAGAACGTGAGCGGGATGCCCTCGGCCGTGCCCGAGGAGTCCCCGAAGCTCGACGTGATGTCGCTGCGCACCACACCAGTCGTCGTCAGGGCGTTCGGCCCGTTCGTGCCGTCGGCGGGGTACGGGCCGTTCGTCTCCTCGGGGATCTCGCCCTCGCCGACGTCCGTCTGGGAGGCGCCGCCGGGCGCGCCCCCGGCCGGAGCGCCCGCCGGCGGCGCACTACTGGCATCGGCCGAGCCGGCGCGGGGTGAGCAGGCGGCGAGCGCCGCCACGAGACCGCCCACACTCAGCAGGCCGATGGCGTGCCGCCGGTTCAGGAGGGTGGGCAGGTCGTGGGACAGGCCGAGGTCGTGCGGCTCGGGGGCCTCGTGGTCGTGGGGTCCGGGCTCGATGTTCTGGGGGCTCATGGCCCGAAAGTAGGGCGCGGCGCTGGACCGCGACCGTCAGGAGCCTGGGGGAGTGCTGTGCGGCTTGGGCGTGAGCCGGATGACGGGGATCTCCCGGTCGGTGGTCGTCTCGTACCGGCGGAAGTTCGCGGCCTCGTCCGTGATCCGGCGCCAGGCCTCCTCGCGCTCGGCGCCGTGCAGCTCCTCGGCGGTGACGGCGGCCGTGCGGCCGCCCTGCTCGACCGTCACCTCGTCCGGGTGGGCGGCGAGGTTCAGGTACCAGGCCGGGTTGGCGGCGGCGCCCCCGGCGGAGGCGACGACGATCCAGCCGCCGGCGGGATCGGCGAACCACGCGAGCGGCGTCGGCCGGGCCTGCCCGCTCTTGCGCCCGATGGTGGTCAGGACCAGGAGGTTCATGCCCATGGTCGTGGCCTCGGTGCGCCGGGCACGCCTCAGGAGCAGCCGGTTCATCCAGCGGTACAGGCGGCCGGGCTGCTTGGCGCCGCGGGTACCGGTGGGGTGGGTGAAGCTCATGGTGGTGCCTTCCTGCCGGGATGGCGGACGGTCGGGCGGGCGTCAGGCCTTCGGCGTCAGCCGGATGACCGGGATCTCCCGGTCGGTGCTCGTCTCGTACTTGCGGAAGCCCGCCGCCTCGGTGGTGATCCGGGTCCAGGCCTGCTCGCGCTCGGAGCCGTGCAGCTCCTCGGCGGTCACGGCGACCTTGCGGCCCGCCAGCTCGACCGTCACCTGGTCCGGGTGCGCGGCGAGGTTGAGGTACCACGCGGGGTTGGCCTTGGCTCCGGCAGCGGACGCCGCGATCAGCCAGCCGCCGTCCGGGGTGGTGAAGTAGCCGACGGGCGTCTCGCGCGCCTCCCCGCTCTTGCGCCCGATGGTCGTGAGGACCAGGAGGTTCATCCCCATGGTCTTGCCGTGGGAGCGCCGGGCGCGGCGTGCGACCAGCCGGTTGAGCCAGTTCGTGGACCGGCTGGGCTGTCGTGCGCCGCGCGTGCCGGTCGGGTGGGTGAAGCTCATGGCGGTACCTTCCCCTCGGAATGGTTCGTGCCGTTGACTATACATGGCCAGAACCGTCGGTGCTGTGTACCTTTGACGGGTGAGGTTCGACAAGATGATCAGCGGTCTGCCGGCGTGCGGTGCGCGCGGCCTCGGTGGGCTGCCCGACGTCGTCGAGCTCGCCATCGTGCTGACCGCCACCATCGCCCGCGTCGCCGAGGAGCACGAGCTCACGCCCATGCAGGGCCGGCTGCTGTGCGGTCTGGCCGGGCAGCCCCGGCGGATGGTCGACCTGGCGCAGTCCCTCGGGGTGGAGAAGGCGGCCCTGACGGGCCTCGTCGACCGGGCCGAGCGCCGCGGGCTCGTTGAGCGCGCGACGCTGCCGGGCGACCGGCGCGCCGTCCAGGTGACCCTGACCGACGACGGGGGGAAGGCGATGCTCGCCTTCGAGACCGGGCTCGCGAGCGCGCTCGACGAGCTGCTCGCGCCCCTGCCCGCGAAGGACCGGTCGGCGTTCCGCCGCATGGCGGCGGCCGTCGTCGGGGCGGCGCGCGCGGCCCAGGGGTCCGGCACGTCCTAGGATCTCCGGGTGCTGCGACTCTCCGACGTCACCTACCTCGTCCGCGACCACGACGAGGCGATCACCTTCTTCGTCGATGCCCTCGGGTTCGCCCTGCGGGAGGACGAGACCAACGCGTCCGGCCGGCGCCGGGTCGTCGTCGGCCCCGTTGAGGGCGGCACCGGCCTGGTGCTCGCGCTGACCGACGCCGCGGGCGCCGTCGGCAACCAGGCGGGCGGCAAGGTCGCGTTCTTCCTGGAGACCGACGACTTCGCCGCGCAGCACGCCCGCATGACGGCGGCCGGCGTGCGGTTCCGCGAGGAGCCGCGCCACGAGGAGTACGGGACCGTCGCGGTCTTCGAGGACCTGCACGGCATGCCCTGGGACCTGATCCAGCCCCCGTCACGGGCCTGACGCCCAGTCCCGATCACCAGGTCCGCTTCGAGAACGCGGTTGTGCATGCTGCCTGGCGCTGGAGCATGCACAACCGCGTTCTCGAGGCGGACCCTCGCAATGAGCGAGGGTCAGTCGCAGTGCTCGAACGGGCTCGTGTAGGTGGTGCTGCCCACCGAGCCGCCCCACCTCACGCAGGTGCCCGGCGCCGACCGCTTGACCGGGCCCGCGTAGTACGAATAGCTGCCGGAGTCGGTGGTGCGCGTCGACCCCTCCGGCTCCAGGAAGGCCGACACCGCGCTGGGCGTGCCGAGGCTGGTGTACTTCAGCGTGGCCACGCAGTTGTAGCCCGTGCCGGAGTTGTACAGCAGGTAGGTCCGGCCGACGGTGCCGAGCGCCGCCTCGTCGACCACGGCGAAGCCGCTGCCGCAGACCTCCTCGGGCGTGTACGGGTTGGTCGACCCGCCGCAAGCGTTGCTGCTCGTGATCGCCTTCTTCTGGCCGAGCGAGACGGTCACGCCCTCGACGGTCGGCGAGGTGTCGACGACGCCGGACGAGCTGCGCTGCTCGTAGTGCAGGTGCGGCGCCTCGGACCCGCCGGTGGACCCGACGGTCCCGATGGCGGTGCCCTGGCTGACCGTCATGCTCTGGCCGGGGGACCGGACCATCGTGGCGAGGTGCGCGTAGCGGGTGCGGGTGCCGTCGCTGTGCACGATCTGCACCCACTTGCCGTAGCTGGTGCTCCCCTCGTCGTCGAAGGTGGCGGTGCCGCCGGCGGTGGCGCGGACCGTCTCGCCGTTGATGGCGTCGGTGCCGTAGCTCTGCCAGTCGATGGAGCCGGAGGGGTTGTGCCCCGGGCTCCAGTTGTTGGCGTAGAAGGTCTTGCCACAGTTGAACGGCGACCTGTGTGAGGTGGCCAGCACGCCGACGTCGTCAGATGCGTTGACCGAGGACGCGGTGGCGGACGCCGCCGGCGAGGCGGCGAGAGCGAGCGCGGCCATGGCCGCGAGCGCCCAGTGCGTGGTGGTTCTTCTGCGGAACGAGGAGATGACTGACATCGGTGCTCTCCATCCTGGGGGTCTGACTCTTGGTCTGACGCCGGAAGGCTGGCACGGGCGCGCCGCGGTGCCCATGGGTAGTGCTGCCCCTGGACGGTTCGGCAATGAGGTGCCGGGCTGCCGGGCGTCCCGGCGGCGTCCGCCACGGCGGAGCCGTCCGACATGCTTCTCCCTCGGCGTACCCACCTGCGTTGACATGAGCCACGGGAGGATGCACGGTGCGAAATATGACGCACAACCCCGTGCCCGGTCGATCCTCTCAGCCCGAGCTGCTCGTGCTCCACTCGGTCCGCATCCAGGGGATGGCGGATGACGACGCCGTCGCCCTGCGGTTCGGCCTCGACGAGGCGGACACGCGCGAGCTCCTGCTCGACGACGAGGCGTACGGCTGGGTCAGACAGGCCGCGTTCGGCGGGACCGCGGGCTGGTCGATGACGGACCGCGGCCGGGCCGAGGACGACCGGCGGCTGGCCGAGGAGCTGGCCGACGCCGGCGCGCGGCCCGTCGTCGAGCAGGCGCACCAGGCCTTCGGGCCGCTGAATGCCCGGCTGCTGCAGGCGTGCACCGACTGGCAGCTGCGCCCGGAGGACGGCGACCGGCTCGCCCCGAACACCCACACCGACCGGGAGTGGGACGCGGCCGTCCTGGGCCAGCTCGAGGCGCTGGATGCCGAGCTGTCGCCCCTGGTCACCGAGCTGACGTCGGCGCTGGCACGGTTCGAGGGGTATGACGCGCGGTTCGCCACGGCGCTCGGCAAGGCGCAGGCCGGGCGGGGTGAGTGGGTGGCCGGCACGGGGCTGGGGTCGTGCCACGCCGTCTGGATGGAGCTGCACGAGGACCTGATCTCCACGCTCGGGATCGAGCGGGGCGCGTAGTTGCCGCTAGGCGATCAGGCCCGCCCAGCGGCGGGACAGGTCCACGAGCGAGACCCGGTCGAGCGCGTCGATCTCCTCCTGGGTGTGCCAGGCGACGTCGTCGGTGGTGCCGTCCTCCTCGACGCGCAGCTCGCCGCCGGTGACGTGCGCCCGGTACACGATCCGCAGGGCGTGCATCGGGCGGCCCCGCGGGTGCACCCGCTCCGCGCCGGGGATCACGAAGCTGTCGACACCGAGCAGGCCGCCCAGCTTCACGTCGTAGCCGGTCTCCTCGAACACCTCGCGGACGGCGGCGTCGGCCGGGTCCTCGCCCGGGTCGATCCCGCCGCCCGGCATGGTCCAGCCGCTGTGCGGTTCCTCGCTCCAGTGCGGCAGGAGCATCCGGCCCTGCTCGTCCGTGATCAGGGCGTACGCGGCGACCCGCAGGTCCATCGTGCCGTCTGTGTTCGTGAACATGGTGCACATCATGTCGTCCGGACGGGGTGTGCACCATACATTGTGCGTCATGCACACGAAGCGGTACGGTCCGGAGCGCGTCCTCGAACGCGCGCCCGACGCCGTCCGCCGGCTCGTTCCCGCCCCAGCACACAGGAGGCCTCGTGCATCCCGGATACACCGCCGTCCCCGACGGGGACGGCCCGTTCCCCGGCGTCGTCGTGGTGCACGACGCGTACGGGATGACCGCAGAGCTGCGTCGAGTCTGTGACCACCTCGCCGCCCAGGGCTACCTCGTGCACGCCCCGTCGATGTACCAGCGCGGACGCTGCCTTCGGCAGACGTTCCGCAGCTTCATCGCCGACCAGGGTCCCGCCTACGACCGCCTCGAGGCCGAGCGCGCGGCGCTCGCGGACCGCCCGGACTGCACCGGCCGGGTCGGGATCATGGGGTTCTGCCTGGGCGGCCGGTTCGCCCTGGTCGCGGCGGGGCGCGGCATGTTCGACGCCGCCGCCGTCAACTACGGCCTGCTCCCCGAGGGCAGGCAGGAGCCGGAGGAGCTCGACAGGATGCTGTCGGCACCGTGCCCGATCGTGGCGAGCTACGGCGTCCGCGACAAGGTGGTCGACGGCGCCGAGGTCGACAAGCTGCGCGCCGGCCTGGAGCGCACGGGCGTGCCCGTGGACCTGAAGGTGTATCCCGAGGCGACGCACTCGTTCCTCGCGCAGTACACCGGCCCGCTCGGCGTGCTGATCAGGGTCCAGGGCATGTCGCACGACCCGGAGGCGTCGGCGGACGCGTGGGACCGGACGCTGGGGTTCTTCGCCGAGCACCTGGCGCAGAAAAGACGCCTTCCGTGAATGTACGGTCGCAGCCTTCGGCAGGCGCGATCGCCTTCAACGAAAGGCGTCTTCTCCTGTTCAGGTAGCCACACAGATCACGCTACCCACAGATCTGAGTCAGGGGGTGGGGTAGAGCACGACCTTGAGCGTTGCGTTGTCCCCCTTGCTGTCCTCCTTGGTGGAGGTGTAGCCCGGTGGCGTCTGCACGGAGGTCTCGTCGGAACCCACGTAGGGATTGTCCCAGTAGATCACGAAGTCGCCGGCGCTGGAGGCGTAGGTGGCCTGGCCCTCGGTGCCGGTCATGAAACCGTCGGACTCGCTACCGAACTTCCCCGTAGTGGGGTTCCCGATGGTGTCGGGCGGCGTGTCCGACCCGCTGTTGCTCCACTCTCCGTGTGCGAGGTCGGTCTTTGAGCGGTCCAGCTGGAGCGTCTGGCCCGTGAAGTTGGTGACCTGGATCAAGTATGACCTTGCTGCCATGATGAGACTCCTTCGACTCCTGGCGCGCTCGGCCGAAGTGTGCCCCGGTCGAGCGGGTCGGCTTGTTGTGCGTGATGCACGCCATCGGTGAGGCGTACGCCGTGTGAACCACTCGATCCCGCCCGAGGAAACGAAAATCGGTCGCGGAAATGGTGTGGTCGATCTTGATTCCGTGTACGGAATCGCACGGGCGCCAAACTACCGTGTGGGGTCTTTGACAGGGCATTACAGCGCCGATTTGATGCGGATCGTGAGGCGTGGGAAAATCCAGGAAGAATTGGTCCATATTTCTGGTGATGTAGGAGCGCTTGTGTGATGTAGCAGGACTTGTGCGTTATTGCTCCAGCGTGCGGTGTGCAGGATTGCGATGGCGCGGTTGAAGCGGATGTCCTCGGGCGTGCGGGGCGTGTGAATCGGCTTCTTGCGCGGGGTCCAGTCGGTGTGCTTGGTGCCCGGCCTTGCCAGGGTCGAACCACGTCAGCCAGGGCAGCTCAGGACCAGAGCGCGCCCAGGACCGCCGCCTGCGCCCGGCCCACCGCGCGTCCCGCGATCGCCGACGGCGCCCGTGTCGTGAGCGAGAGCCAGTTGGCGCCGAACGCCTCGATCGATGCGTCGTCGGCACCGATCAGGAGCGCCTTGGCCGGTGCCAGGTCGGCGACCTGTTCGGCGGTCGACGGACCGTAGGCGGACGGAGAGCCATCCCGTTGCGGGGTGACGACGAGCACGTGGTCGACACCCGCGGCGAGGTCCACGTTCGCGACGGAACGAATGCCGCCGTCGATGTAGCGACGGTCGCCGATGGTCGCGGGCGGCCACAGGCCCGGCACGGCGCAGCTCGCGGTGACGGCGTCCAGGAGCCGGACGCCGGAGTCCCTGCGGAACACGACCAGCTCACCCGACTCGGCGTCGACGGCCGTGATGGCGAGGTCGGTCGCCGGCCACTGGGTGCTCGGGAGATGCGCCTCGTGCATCTTGAGGCGGGTCGCCTCGTCCGTGGTGGGCGCGGCCAGCGCCATCGCGCCGATCCGGCGCCGGATCTCGGCCGGCTCCGGTGGCCTGCCGTCCGCCGTCGGCCGCATGGCGGCGCTCCAGCCCGCGATCATGGCGGCCGGGTCGAACCCGACCTCGATCACCTCGGTCTCCTCGGCGAGCTGCGCCGCGTAGAGAGCCTCGAGCGGCGTACCGCTGGTGATCTGCACGGCCACCGCCGAGCCCGCCGACGTCCCGATGATCCGGTCGGCGCCGATCACGCGGGACGCGAGCTGCGGGTCCTCGTCCGCGATGCCCTGCAGCACGCCGAGCTCCCAGGCGACGCCGGCGACGCCGCCGCCACCCAGCACGAGAGCGTCGGTCATGAATCGCACTGTACGGGTCGGTGCCCGGCAGGGTCCCCGTGCTGGGCCACGTTCACCCGGGTGGAGTCCGTCCCTGACCGGCGAGCGGTCAGCCGATCTCCTCGCCCGCGAGCGCCCTGGCCGCGAGCCGCTCCTCCTCGCTGACCTCCCAGACCTCGTGCGCGGCGTGCAGCGCCAGCAGGATGATCGCGCAGCCCAGGACCAGGTCCGGCCACCCGGAGCCGGTCCACGCGGTGAGCAGGCCCATTGCGATGATCGCGACGTTCACCAGCACGTCGTTGCGGGCGGAGAGGAACGCCGCCCGGCCGAGGGCGCCGCCGTGGTGGTGTGCCCGGGCAAGCAGCCAGGCGCTGGTCCCGTTGACGGCTATCGCCCCGAGGGAGGCGAGCACCAGGGGGACGACGTCGGGCGCCGTCGGCCCGGCGAACCGTTGCACCGCCTCCCAGGCCGCCACCGCGGCTGGGCCCAGGATGATCAGGGCCATGGCCTTGCCCATCAGGGCCCGCCGGGCCAGCGGCCAGCCGAGGGCCACGAGGATCAGCACGTTGATGGCCGTGTCCTCGAGGAAATCGACGCTGTCGGCCAGCAGCGAGACCGACCCGGAGAAGAGCGCGACGGAGAACTCGACGAAGAAGTAGGCGAAGTTGAGGGCCGCGACGATCGCCACGGTGCGACGCAGGTGGGCCGCGTGGGGATCCTGGGTGCTGGTCACGGCGCCCATTGTCCCGCGCGGCCCACCGGTCAGTCTGCCGAGCGGACCATCGCCCGCACGCCGACCACGAGGCCGAGCGCCGCCGTCGCCACCGCGGCGACCCAGCCCCAGGCCACGGCCGACGAGGCGAGGTCGCCGGCGAAGGCGGCCCGGCCCGAGTCGACGACGTAGCGCAGCGGGTTCACGGACGACACGGCGCGCATCCACGCCGGGCCGGTCTCCAGGGGCAGGAGCATGCCCGAGAGCATCATGACCGGGAAGAGGACGGTCTGCTGCACCACCCAGAACATCCACTCCTGCTTGCGCACCGCCAGCGCCAGCGCGTACGACAGCGAGCCGATGCCGATGCCGAGCACCGCGAGCTGCAGCAGCGTGAGGGCTGCCCCGATCGGGTCCGGGCGCAGGCCGAACGGCAGCATGACGAGCAGCACGATCGCCGACTGGGCGATGATCGGCACCATCTCCTTGAGCGCGCGGCCCACGAGCTGCGCGGGCCGGGACAGCGGGGTCACCAGCATCCGCTCGTGCACGCCCGAGGAGAGGTCGAGCTGCAGGTTGGAGCCCGTCACCGAGGTGCCGAAGAGCGTGGTCATCGCCAGCACCGCGGGCACGAACCAGAGCCAGACGTCGCCGCCGAGGGTACCGCCGGCGGAACCGGCGAGCAGCGGGCCGAACAAGCCGAGGAAGACCAGCGGCTGCACCAGGCCGAAGACGAGGGAGAACGGCTCGCGCACCACCGGCCGGAGCTCCCGGAGCAGCACGATCCGGGTGTCGCGCAGGAAGCTGCGGCGGGGGAGCTGGGTGCTGCCGAGGGTCAGGGTCGCGGCGCTCATGCCAGGACCTCCTTCTTGTTCGTGCGGTCGCTGGTCGCGTCGTCGCTGGTAAGTCGTTCGCTGGTCGAGCTTGTCGAGACCCCGGTTTCGGCAGGCCCGCCGTCCGGACCGTCGACGACGGCGGTCTCGCGCAGGCTGCGTCCGGTGAGCCTCAGGAACACGTCGTCGAGGGTGGGCCGGGCGACGTCCACGCGGCTCACCGCCAGCCCGGCGGCGTCCGCCGCGCGGAGCAGCCCCGGCGTCGCACCTGGGCCGTCGGCCGTGCGGACCTCGACGGCGGTCGCGCCGCGCGCCGCGTCCCCCGTCGTGCCGTGCGGCTCGACCCGGACCGACCGCGTGCCGGGCGCGCGCTCCGCGGCCGCGGCCAGCGTCGCCGCGTGCTCGGGGGCCACCCGGAGCGTCACCAGGTCGCCCGCCAGCTCGGCCTTCAGGGCGTCGGCGGTGTCGTCGGCGATGACCTGGCCGTGGTCCACCACGATCACCCGCTCGGCGAACGTGTCCGCCTCGTCCAGGTAGTGCGTGGTGAGCACTATCGTCATGGGTTCGGCCGCCGCGGTCCGCATCCGCAGGATGTGCTCCCACAGGTTGGCGCGGTTGTGCGGGTCCAGGCCGGTCGACGGCTCGTCGAGGAACAGCAGCGACGGCTCGTGCACCAGGCCGATGGCGACGTCGAGGCGGCGCTTCTGCCCGCCCGACAGGCTCTCGACCTTGCGGTCGCCCTGCTCCGTCAGGTCGAGGGCCTCCAGCAGCTCGCCGGCCCGGGAACGAGCGGTGCGCCGGTCCAGGCCGTAGATCTCGCCCTGGGCGACGAGCTCGTCGCGCACGTGCTGGGCCGCGCCGCCGGCGCCGCCCTGGCCCACGTAGCCGATGGCGGCGCGGACCCGGTCGGGACGGTCGGCGACGTCGTACCCCGCGACCTGCGCGGTGCCCGACGTCGGCGGGATGAGCGTGGTCAGCATGCGCAGCGTCGTGGTCTTGCCGGCGCCGTTGGGGCCGAGCACGGCCACCAGCTCGCCGGGCTCGACGTCGAGCGAGATGCCTCGCACGGCGTGCACGGTGCGGGTGCGGCTCACCACGAAGTCCTTGGTGAGCGCTCGGGTGCGGATCACGGTGTCTCCTTCTTGCAGGTTTCGTCACGGGCTCGGTACGTGACCCAGCATTCCGGCAGTAGCGGTCAGTTCCTGGCCTCTACCGCATGCGATGCTGAACTCGTGCTCGAGACCTCCGGACGCCTCCTCGCCCTACTGTCGCTCCTCCAGGCCCGCCGGGACTGGCCGGGCGCGCTCCTGGCCGACCGGCTCGGCGTGAGCCCGCGCACCGTGCGGCGCGACGTCGACCGCCTGCGCGAGCTGGGCTATCCCGTCAACGCCACCAAGGGGCCCGACGGCGGCTACCGCCTCGACGCCGGCGCCGAGCTCCCGCCGCTGCTGTTCGACGACGAGCAGGCCGTCGCCGTCGCCGTCGCGCTGCGCACCGGCGCGATTCCCGGGGCCGAGGAGGGAGCCCTGCGGGCGCTGGCCACCATCCGCCAGGTCATGCCCGCCCGGCTGCGAGCCCGGCTGGACGCGCTCGAGGTGACCACGGTGCGGCGTCGGGCGGGGAGCGACGAGGCGACCGTGGACCCGGACGCGCTCCTGGCGCTCGGCTCGGCGTGCCAGGCGCGCGAGGTCGTGCGGTTCGACTACGAGGGCGGCACCATGGCCGCCGTCGGCGAGGGGGACGCGGCCTTCCGGCCGCCGCGCCGGGTCGAGCCGTACCACCTCGTCACGTCCGAAGGGCGCTGGTACCTCGTCGCGTTCGACCTGGACCGCGACGACTGGCGGATCTTCCGCGTGGACCGGCTGACGCTCCGGACGGGGACCGGGCCCCGGTTCGTCCGCCGGGAGGTGCCCGGCGGGGACGTGGCCGCCTTCGTCGGGTCCCGGATGAACGGCTCCCCGTCTCCGGTGCGCGGGGAGATGGTGCTGCACGCGCGGGCCGCCGACATCGCGCCGTGGATCGGCGCCCAGGGCCTGTGCGAGCCGCTGCCCGACGTCGACGGCGCGCCCCGCTGCCGCGTCGTGCTCGGCTCGTGGTCCTGGGACGGCCTGGCCGGACGGCTCGGCGCCTTCGGCGCGCCGTTCGAGGTGGTGGGCCCGCCCGAGCTCGTCGAGGCGACCCGTGGGCTGGCCGCGCGGTACGCGGCGGCGGTCGAGGACTGACGGGCGGGTCGGCCTGCCGGTTGACCTGCATAGAAAGGGTGCGGGCCGCGGGAACCGCGCACTAAGTTGAGGCGTTCCGTGAAGACCGACCCCAACAGAGAGCGTGCGCATGACGAACCTGTCCGACTTCAGCGACGACGAGATCGACCAGATCCTGGACGCGCCGGGCGCGGTGCTCAAGGGCGCGACCCTCGCCGACGGGGAACCCGGCGGGATCAGGTTCCTGCTGGAGGGCACGGCCGGCGCCAAGGTCTTTCGCGAGGCGCAGGTGCACGAGAACGACTTCGTCCGGTCGGTGGCGGTCGCGCTGCGCGCCCGGATCGGCGAGCGGTGGGCGGCCGAGGAGGCGGCCCGGAAGAACCCCGCCGCGTCGGTCGGGGTGGCGGCCGCGGCCGCGGCCACGCAGGAGGCGGCGAAGGTGGGCGTGCGTCCTGACCCGGCGGGCGCGACGGCCGACGCGGTCGAGCTGACCGGGGCCGCCGTCGCCCTGCTGCGCGGGCGGGCGGACGAGAAGGACGCCGTCGCCTACGGCGAGTGGCTGCTCCGGATCGCCGAGCAGGTGGCCAGGGCCGCCGCGACCAAGGAGGGCGGCTTCTTCAGCAAGCGGGTCAAGGTCTCCGCGAGCGAGCAGGTCTACCTCGACCGGCTCGCGGCCGCCGTCGGGCGCTGACGCCGGGGCGGGGCTCAGGCGCGGTGGCGCCCGTACTCCAGCTCCGGTCGCCCGCGCGCCCCGTACCGGGGTGCGCGGGTGGCGACCCCCGCGTCCGCGAGGAACTCCAGGTAGCGGCGCGCCGTGATGCGAGCCAGGTGGAGCTCGTCGGCGACCTCGCTCGCCGACAGCGCGCCGGCCTGCCGGGCCAGCAGGTCGGACACCGCGTCCAGCGTGTCCTGGGACAGCCCCTTCGGGAGCCCCGCCGCGTTGGACGTGCGCAGCGCCGCGAACGCCGTGTCCACCTCGCGCTGGCTGAGCGTCGAGACGGGCGAGCGCATCTGCTCGAAGTACTTGCGGTACGCGCCGAGCTTCTCGGCGAACAGCCCGAACACGAACGGCTTGATCAGGTACTGCACGACGCCGATGGCGACGGCCTCGCGCACCGTCTCGAGCTCGCGGGCCGCGGTCACGGCGATGACGTCGACCACCAGGCCCGCCGCGCGCAGCTGCCGGCACAGGACCAGGCCGTGCCGGTCGGGCAGGTTCATGTCCAGCAGGAGCAGGTGCACCTCCTCGCCCGCGGCCTGGGCGTCGCGCAGCGCGCGCACGGTCTCGCCCGCGGTGTGCACCACCCCGGCCAGCTCGAACCCCGCCACGCGGCGCACGTACTCGCCGTGCGCCTCGGCGGTGCGGTGGTCGTCCTCCACCACGAGGACCCGGATCATGGGCGGCTCACCGAGCCGCTCACCCGGGCCGGCGGAGCCGGCGGCACGACGTCGGGCGGGCGGGGCAGCGTCACCGTGAAGACCGCCCCCACGCCCGCGGACACCTCGACGTCGCCGCCCAGGCTCTCGGCCACCTGGCGCACGAGCGCCAGCCCGTAGCCGCGCCCGCCGGCCGCGGCGTCCTTGGTGCTCCAGCCGTGCTCGAAGATGTGCTCCAGGTCGGCGTCCGCGATGCCGGGCCCGCTGTCGGAGACCTGGAACACGAGCGACCCGTCGTCGCCGTTGGCGAGGTACACCTCCACCCACGCCTCCTGGGGCGCGCCGTCCCCGCCGCCCAGCGCGCGGGCCGCCGCGGCGTCTATCGCGTTGTCGATCAGGTTGCCCAGGATCGTCACCACGTCCACAGGCTCCAGCCAGTGCGTGCCCGGCGCGAGGTGCGTCTCGAAGTGCATCTCCACCGCGCGCTCGCGGGCCTGCGCAGCCTTGCCCAGGACGAGCGCGGCGATGACCGGCTCCTCGATGGCCTGGACCACGCGGTCCGTGAGCCGCTGCCCCAGGTCGCGCTCGCTCGCGACGAAGCGCAAGGCCTCGTCGCTGCGGCCCAGCTCGATGAGCGTGGCGATGGTGTGCAGGCGGTTGCTGAAGTCGTGGGTCTGGGCGCGCAGCGCCTCCGAGATGGTGCGCACCGACGACAGCTCGCCGGTGACGCGCTGCAGCTCGGTGCGGTCCCGCAGGGACACGATCTCGCCGACGGTGCGGCCCGCCCCGACCCGCGCGGTGTCGCGGCCGACCAGCAGCACCCGGTCGCCGACCCGGACCGGCCCCTCCGGCGCGGTGCCGACCAGGACGTCGTGGACCGCGGGCGACAGGCGCGGGTCGGTCACCTGGAACGGCGCCGCGAGGTCCGGGACGTCGAGCAGGCGCAGCGCCTCGTCGTTCGCGAGCACCACCGTGCCGTCCTCGACGAGCAGCATGCCCTCCTCGACCGAGTGCAGCACCGCCTCGTGCGCCGTGAACAGGTGGGCGAGCTCGTCCGGACCCTTGCTCTCCGTGATCCGGTCCAGCCGGCGCGCGAGCAGGGCCGCGGCGACGGCGCCCACGCCGAACGCCAGGAGCGTCCCGGCGCCGACGATCACCAGGCGCGGCACGATGGAGTCCCACAGCCGGTCAAGCGTCACCCCGGCGGACACCATGCCGACCACCTCGCCGTCGTCCGCCACGACGGGGACGACGGCGCGGACCGACGGGCCGAGCGTGCCGACGTAGACCTCGGTGAACGCCTTGCCGCCCAGCGCCGGGGCGATGGTGCCCACGAACGGCTGCCCGATCTGCCACGCGTTGCGGTGCGTGTAGCGGGTCCGGTCGGTGTCCATGACGGTCAGGTAGTCGATCTCCGTCGTCTCCATGACCCGCTCGGCGTACGGCTGCAGGAGCCGCGAGGCCCGGGCCACCGAGCCGGCCCGGTCGGTGGCGGCGTCCGCGTGCGCCTGGGCGACCGTGTCGATGACCCGCGACTCGGCGGCGACCGTGGCCGCCAGGTCCGTGCTCTCCGTCGCCGCGTGCGTCTGCGCCGTCGAGCGGGCGTCGAGCACCAGGAGCCCGAAGACCACGAGGGCGCCGACGAACAGCAGCACCGTGTGCACGGCGAGAAACCACCTCGCGATACTCGCACCCCGTCGCTGCGCCACGGACCCATTGTGGCCCCCGCCGCGCGATGGGCCGGACGGCGTCCGCCCCTGCCCGACCGCGTCCGCCCCCGCACGACCCCGCCCGCCCGGTGAGAACACTATGTACGCAATGGTGAGGTTCGCCGTGGCGCCCGTCACTCTTGTCGCTGACCACACAGCGTTGTGAGAGGAAAAACCATGGCGGTTACACAGCCCGCCGGCGCCGGGACCACCCCGCGCCGCCGGCTCGACAAGAGTCACTACCTGTACCTGGCGGTGATCGTCGCCGTCGTCGCCGGCGTCATCGTCGGCCTGACGTCGCCCGAGACCGGAGTGGCCCTGAAGCCGCTCGGCACCGGATTCGTCGCACTGATCAAGATGATGATCTCGCCCGTCATCTTCTGCACCATCGTGCTCGGCATCGGCTCCATCGCGAAGGCCGCGACGGTGGGCCGCGTGGGCGGGATGGCGCTGCTCTACTTCCTGGTCATGTCGACCTTCGCGCTCTTCATCGGCCTGGCTGTCGGCAACGTGCTGCACCCCGGACAGGGCCTGTCCATCGCCGGCGCCAGCTACGAGGTCGAGGGGGAGGCGACGTCCACCGTCGACTTCCTGCTCGGGATCATCCCCACCACGCTGCTCTCGCCGCTCACCGGTGAGTCCGTGCTGCAGACCCTGTTCGTGGCGCTGCTGGTCGGGTTCGCCATCCAGCAGCTCGGCGCTCGCGGGCGGCCCGCGCTGGATGCCGTCCGGCTGATCCAGTCGATCGTGTTCCGCGTCCTGACGATCATCCTCTGGGCCGCGCCGGTCGGCGCGTTCGGTGCCATCGCGGCCGTCGTCGGCGAGACCGGGTGGGGCGCCGTCGTCCAGCTCGGCACGCTGATGGTCGGGTTCTACGTGACGTGCATCCTGTTCATCGTCGTCGTGCTCGGCACCGTGCTGAAGCTGGTGTCCGGCGTGAACATCTTCTCGCTCATGAAGTACCTGGCGCGCGAGTACCTGCTGATCGTCAGCACGTCCTCGTCCGAGTCGGCGCTGCCGCGACTGATCGCCAAGATGGAGCACCTGGGTGTCTCCAAGCCGGTGGTGGGCATCACGGTGCCGACGGGGTACTCGTTCAACCTGGACGGCACCGCGATCTACCTGACCATGGCGTCGCTGTTCATCGCGTCCGCCATGGGCGTGCCCATGTCGGTCCCCGAGCAGATCGGCATGCTCGCCTTCATGATCATCGCCTCGAAGGGCGCGGCGGGCGTCACCGGCGCGGGCCTGGCGACCCTCGCCGGCGGCCTGCAGACCTACCGCCCCGACCTGGTCGACGGCGTGGGGGTCATCGTCGGCATCGACCGCTTCATGTCCGAGGCGCGCGCGGTGACCAACTTCACCGGTAATGCCGTCGCGACGGTGGTCATCGGCACGTGGACGAAGGAGATCGACCGCGAGCGCGTGGGCCAGGTCCTGGCCGGCGACCTCCCGTTCGACGAGACCACGATGGAGGACGCGCACGGCGGGCCGGCCGACGCCGTGGATGCGCCTGCCGGCGACGGCGCCCCGAGCAACGGCTCCCGGGAGAAGGTGGGGGAGCCGACCGCAGTCTGATCGCGATCACCTGACCGGCGGCGGTCGAGGCGCTCTGGGGCGC
>NZ_JBHUUX010000086.1:0-20090 GCF_042670845.1 Promicromonospora sp. NPDC057138
CGTCGCTCGCCGGGTTCCGCGGTGGCGGGGGGGGGCCCGGCCTTCCCCTGGGGGGGGGGACACCGCGCGCGGCCACCCACCGCCGTCTCGGTTCTAGGGTCCGGTGGGTGTCCGGCCTGTGTTCAGGCCTGGCCGTGCTCCGCGTGGAGCCGGTCGGTCTCGTCCTGGACATGGGTGGCGATGTCCACATACGCGGACGCGTGTGCGCGGGCGTGGTGGCCGCAGAAGAGCAGCTCGCCCACGGGCAGAACGACGCGCACATAGGCCTGCGCGCCGCAGCGGTCGCAGCGGTCGAGGGCGGTGAGCGGTTCGGTCGTCAAGGTCGTCACATCTCCATCCAACCATTCGCTCGCGCGGTTCATGCCAGCCCGGGTGGCCGGTTCGCTGCGAGCATAGCGGCGTGGCTCACAGTCCTGGGCCCCATCCGCCCCCAATTGCGCTGAAAGGGTAATTTCCGTCATGGGGTGAATCTTGGCGTCACACGGCCGTTCTGCGCGGTGTGCCGTACTCGTCCCGGGTGCACACGGGGAGCCTGACGTCGGTTGTCGGTGACCTCGTCTACGCTGTCGCCGTGACCGCAACGTCCGAGTCGTACACCGCTCGCCACCTGTCCGTCCTCGAGGGTCTCGAGGCGGTACGCAAGCGTCCCGGTATGTATATCGGGACCACCGACTCCCGTGGCCTGATGCACTGCCTCTGGGAGATCATCGACAACTCCGTCGACGAGGCCCTGGGTGGCCACGCGACGAAGATCGACGTCGTGCTGCACGCCGACACGTCGGTGACGGTGAACGACGACGGCCGCGGCATCCCGGTCGACATCGAGCCCAAGACGGGCCTGAGCGGCGTCGAGGTGGTCTACACGAAGCTGCACGCGGGCGGTAAGTTCGGCGGCGGCTCCTACCAGGCGTCCGGTGGTCTGCACGGCGTCGGCGCCTCCGTGGTGAACGCGCTGTCGGCGCGCCTCGACGTCGAGGTGGACCGCGGCGGCAAGACGCACCGCATGACCTTCCACCGCGGCGAGCCGGGCATCTTCTCCGACCCGGCGGCCGGCCCCAGCCCGGACGCGCCGTTCCAGCCCTTCGTGGACCACTCCGAGCTCAGCGTGGTCGGCAAGGTGCCGCGCGGCCGCACCGGGAACCGCGTGCGCTACTGGGCCGACCGGCAGATCTTCCCCAAGACCGCCGTCTTCAGCTACGACGAGCTGGTCACCCGGGTCCGGCAGACCACGTTCCTGGTGCCGGGCCTCGAGATCCGGGTGCGCGACGAGCGCGGGCTGCCCGGCACCCCCGGCGAGAACGGCCCGCACGAGGAGGTCTTCAAGCACAGCGGCGGCGCCGCCGACTTCGTGGAGTTCCTGGCCCCCGACTCGCCGGTCACGGCGACGTGGGTGCTGCAGGGCGCGGGCACCTTCAAGGAGACGGTGCCGGTGCTGGACGAGCGCGGCCACATGGAGCCGCGCGAGGTGCAGCGGGAGTGCGAGGTCGACATCGCGCTGCGCTGGGGGACGGGCTACGACACCGAGGTGCGCTCGTTCGTCAACATCATCTCGACGCCCAAGGGCGGCACGCACCTGACGGGGTTCGAGCAGGGCCTGCTCAAGGTGATCCGCAAGGGCGTGGAGACCAACGCGCGCAAGCTCAAGGTCTCCACCAAGGACGGCGCCGAGCGCATCGAGAAGGACGACGTGCTGGCCGGCCTCACCGCCGTGGTCACCGTGCGCCTGTCCGAGCCGCAGTTCGAGGGTCAGACCAAGGAGGTGCTGGGCACCGGACCGGTGCGCCAGATCGTCTCCCGCGTGGTCGAGAAGGAGATCCACGAGCGCCTCACGTCTCCCAAGCGCGACGAGAAGACGCAGGCCTCGCTGCTGCTCGACAAGGTCGTCGCCGAGATGCGGGCCCGCATCACGGCTCGCAAGCAGAAGGAGATCTCGCGCCGCAAGAACGCGCTGGAGACCTCCTCGCTGCCCGCCAAGCTGGCCGACTGCCGCTCCAACGACGTGGACCGCTCCGAGCTGTTCATCGTCGAGGGCGACAGCGCGCTCGGCACTGCCAAGCTCGCGCGCTCCAGCGAGTTCCAGGCGCTGCTGCCGATCCGCGGCAAGATCCTGAACGTCCAGAAGGCGTCGATCAGCGACATGCTCCGCAACGCGGAGTGCGCGGCGATCATCCAGGTGCTCGGCGCCGGCTCGGGCCGGTCCTTCGACCTCGAGGCCGCCCGCTACGGCAAGATCATCATGATGACCGACGCCGACGTCGACGGCGCCCACATCCGCACGCTCCTGCTGACGCTCTTCTACCGGTACATGAAGCCGATGGTGGAGGCCGGGCGCGTGTTCGCGGCCGTCCCGCCGCTGCACCGCGTCGAGGTGATCGGCAACGGCCGGCGCAAGAACGAGTACATCTACACATACTCGGAGGCCGAGCTGGGCACCACGCTCAGGAAGCTCGACCGGGCGGGGCGTCGCTACAAGCCGGACATCCAGCGGTACAAGGGCCTGGGCGAGATGGACGCCGACCAGCTCGCGGAGACCACCATGGACCCGCGGCACCGCACGCTGCGCCGCGTCACCGCGGAGCACGCCGAGGCCGCCGAGCGCGCGTTCGAGCTGCTGATGGGCACGGACGTGGCGCCCCGCAAGGAGTTCCTCATCGCCGGCGCGGCCGAGCTGGACCGCTCGCGCATCGACATCTGAGGATCCGCGGAGAGCGCGCCACTGGACCGAGGTGATCCGCGGCGCGCACCGACCTAGACTCGCCAGCGTGAACACGACTTCTCGACGTCCGCTCCGCGCCTTCGGCTCGGCAGCCACCGCCCTCTTCGTCGCCGGCCTGCTCGCGGCGTGCGGCGGAGCCTCCCCCGAGCCCGAGGCGCCGGTCTCGGCGACCCAGAGCGCGCCGTCGGACGCCGCGTCCAGCAGCGCATCGCCGTCCGGCAGCGCGACGGCGTCGGACGGGGCGGAGACCCTGACCTACCCCGGGCGCACCGGTGCCACGGCCCTGGAGCTGCTGCTCGAGGCGGACCCGTCGGCGGAGGTCACGGGCAAGGGCGAGAACGCGTTCGTGACCGCCATCGGCGGCCGTGCGGCGGACGACTCCAAGAAGGAGTTCTGGTCGCTGTCCGTGGACGGCGAGCCCGCCCAGGTCGGGGCTGGGACACTGGAGACCGAGGACGGTCAGGAGATCACGTGGACACTCGAGACGTACTGACGCCCGCGGGCGACCGCCGGGACCTGACGGTCGCGGAGCTGGCCCACCGCTGGTGGCGCCCGGCGACCGTGGTGCTGGTCCTGACCGCGGCGGTGGTGTGGCGGCTGGTCGCGCCGGGGCTGGGCGCGCCGCCGAACCTCGAGATCGCCACCGCCGCGACGTTCCTCGCGGTGCTGCTGCTCCGTAACCGGTGGGCGGCCGTGGTGCCGTTCGTCGTGGTCGCCGTGAGCGACGCGGTGCTCGGCAACACGCAGATCATGTGGTTCACGTGGTCGGCGTGGGCCGTCGTGGGGGTCGGCGCGATCTTCGCGCGGCACCTGCGCGGGCCCGGCCGGTACGCCGCCGCGCTCGGCGTGGGCGTCGGCGGCTCGCTGTGGTTCTTCGCGTGGACCAACTTTGGCGTCTGGCTGATGGACGGGATGTATCCGGCCACCCTGGACGGTCTCCTGGCGAGCTACGTCGCGGGCCTGCCGTTCCTGCGCACGATGCTGCTGGGCAACCTGGTGCTGGTGCCGCTCGCCGCCGTCGTCGCCTCCCTGGTAGAGCGCGCCGAGGCGCGCGGCGCTGTCGAGGCCCCCGCGGCCGCCGCCCACAACTAGGGTCGCGAGGTGCGCCAGGTCGGCAGCCTCCTGCGGAGTCGGCACTTGGCATCGAGATCGGTCCAGCGCTGGACCGATCTCGATGCGAACAGCCGACCTGGTGACACACTGCCGACCTGGCGACACGGAATGTCCACGACCCAGACTGCCCACCTCACAGGCGGACTCTTTTATCCGGATGCTATTGGGGTTAGAGTCAGTAGCGGCTCGCTCGCGGGCCCGGGCGCTCAACGCCGAGCGCCCGAGGACCTCGACGAGGAGATCCGATGCCGCTCGACAACGATCCCCGCTCGCCCGCTCTCCCGTTCCTGACTCGGTTCCCGGTCCGATCGGCTGCCCGGTTCTGGGCTCAGCTCTCGGCCCAGTACTCCGCACTGTCAAGTGCTCCGTTCCTGGCACCCGGACGACGTCGCACCGCGCGGCGCCGCGCCATCGTCGTGACGCTCGCCCTGATGGTCCCGACGGTCGCGTCCATCCCGGCGGTCGCGGCCCTCGCTGCGCCGGCACCTGCGAGGTCGGCAACCGCCGAGTCCGCCGACGCCGCGCCCGCCGACGTGCCCGGTCCGCTCGCCCTCGACGACGACTTCTACGCCCCGCCGGACCCGCTGACCGACGGCGCGGACGGCGAGGTGGTCCGCTGGCGCGAGGAGCCCCGGCAGCTCAGCGCGCGCAACTACCTGGTGATGTACCACTCGACGAACGCGACCGGCAGGGACATCCCCGTGACCGGGCGGGTGCTCGTGCCGAGCACGCCGTGGCGAGGCGAGGGTCCCCGGCCGATCGTGTCCGTGGCGAGCGGGACGCGCGGCGTCGGCGACAGCTGCGCGCCGTCGCGCTGGCTCGACTACGAGCGGCCCTTCATCGAGCCCATGCTGCTGGCGGGCTGGGCGGTCGTGGTGACCGACTACGAGGGCCTCGGCACACCGGGCCCGCACACGTACGTCGTCGGGCAGTCGGAGGGGCGGGCCGTCATCGACATGGTGCGCGCCGCCACGAACCTGCCCGCCACCGGCCTGGAAGCCGGCGGCAAGGTGGCCTTCTCCGGTTACTCGCAGGGCGGCGGGGGCGCGATGTGGGCGGGCGAGCTGCAGCCGGACTATGCGCCGGAGCTCGACCTCGTCGGCGTCGCGGCGGGCGGCGTGCCCGCCGACCTGACCGAGGTGGCCGAGGGCCTCGACGGGCAGGTCGGGTTCGGGTTCCTGCTGTTCGCGGCGTACGGGCTCGACGCCGCCTACCCCGAGCTGGACCTCGAGACCTACCTCAACGAGCGCGGGCGCCAGACCTACGAACGCGAGCAGGACGCCTGCGTGGACGCCACGCTCGGGCACCCGTTCCAGGACATCGGGATGTTCACGACGACGAACCCCCTGCGGTCCCCGGCCTGGCAGGCGCGCCTCGACGAGAACCGGCTCGGCGCCAACCCGCCGGACGTGCCGATCCGGCTCTTCCACGGGACGCTCGACGAGATCGTCGCGCCGGGGCAGGCCCGGGCGCTGCGGGACGAGTACTGCGCGGCGGGCGCGGACGTCCAGTGGGAGTGGCACGTCGGCGACCACGTCTCGACGATGGCGACCGGCGCGCCCGGCGTCGTGACCTTCCTGGACCGGCGGTTCCGGGACCGGCCGTTCCTCGTGCACTGCTGAGTCCGCCGTCCGGTGAGTCCGCCGTCGGCCGAGTGAGCCGTCGGCTGAGTCCGCCCTCCGCCCGCGGAGGGTGAAAGTGCTGATGGGAGGCCCTTTTGGGCGCTCATCTGAGCGAGATCGCGACGGGTCCGGGCGATGCCCGGGCCCGTCGTCGCTGCGTCGCGTGCCGTTCCCCGGCTGTTCATGCACAGGTCGTCGCCCGGTTGGTCCGATTCGTAACGATTGCGGAGCACGAATCCACGACACGCGAGCGAGAGGTTCTGCCATGGCCAACATCAAGGTGACCTTCCAGGAGATGGAAGACGCCGCTCAGCGGATGAAGCAGGAGTCGGACGACATGCAGGGCAAGCTCGACCAGCTTCGCTCGATGGTGGACAACCTGGTGCAGGACGGCTACGTGACCGACAAGTCGTCCAAGCGGTTCGACGAGTCCTACAAGGAGCTCGACAAGGGTGGCAAGCAGGTCATGGAGGGGCTGACCGGCATCGGTGACTACCTCAAGCAGGCCGCCGAGGCGCTGCGCAAGACCGACGAAGAGCTCGCCAACGCGCTGAACAAGTAGACCCGTGGCCGACCTCGTCGTCACCTCGATCGCTCTGGACGATGCCGAGCAGCAGCTGACAGCGATCGTTGACGAGTTCAAGGGCATGGACAAGCTGTGGGGCGACGGCTCGCTGTGGGGCCACGACACGGTGACGAGCGCCATGGACGACTTCATCGATGACTGGTGGGTCAAGCGGGAGAAGCTGACCACCAACCTCTCGGACCTGCAGAAGAAGATGAAGCAGGCATCCGAGCAGTGGAACAACCTCGAGGTCGAGCTGGCCAAGTCCTTCGACGAGCAGTAACGACAGGAAGAGGATCGATGAGCGCTGTCCGGGGCGGGGACTGGCATCTGCTCGGTTATGACACGGACCCCGTCCCGGCGGAGGGTTCCGGCCTGGACGAGGTGATCAGGCACTACGAGAGCATCACCTTGCAGATGGAGACCCAGGCCAAGCTGCTCAAGAAGATCGGCGACGGCGACGAGACCCTGCTCAAGGGCGTGGCCGCCGACGCCATGCGCAAGCGGTCGCGCGAGAGCGCGGACTCGCTGAACAGGGCCTCCGGCCGATACGCCGACGTCCGCGACGCGCTGCGCGAGTACAGGCCCGCGCTGGAGACCGCGCGCTCCGAGACCGGTCTCGCCCTCAGGGCCGCCGAGGACGCCGCGGGCGCCCAGAAAGCGGCGGAGGGCATGCCCGACCCGGTGAACGCCGACCGGGCGGACGACGCGCCGCCGCTCACCGACAAGGACCGGGAAGCCTCCACGAACCGTTCGGGCAAGATCGAGACCGCGCAGCAGGACCTCGCGGCCGCGAAGGCCAGGGCAGTCGCCGCGATGACCGCCTTCGGCACGGCAGCGGAC
Organism: Promicromonospora sp. NPDC057138; assembly: GCF_042670845.1. NCBI lineage: Bacteria > Bacillati > Actinomycetota > Actinomycetes > Micrococcales > Promicromonosporaceae > Promicromonospora > Promicromonospora sp. NPDC057138. The sequence continues at coordinate 6,860 of NZ_JBHUUX010000086.1, forward strand.
GCGGCGGCACGCAAGATCCGGGAGAACTGGGGCAGCGACAACCTGCACACCAGCGGTTGGGACGCGTTCCTGCACCGGCTGAACAAGTTCCTCAAGAAGCTCGTCGAGATCCTGATGTACATCGGGATGGCGCTCGCGGTGCTGAGCATCCTCATCCCAGGGCTGGGCATCCTCACCCTGCTGAGCGTCGTCGCCACGGTCGTATCGGTCGCCGCCAGCTTCATCCTCGCCGTCCAGGGCGAGGGAAGCTGGCTGAGCGTCATCATCGGCGTGCTCAGCCTGGGCCTGATCGGGGTCGCCGCGAAGATGGCCGGTTCGCTGAAGAACGTCCAGGCCGGGCTCCTGACCAAGGGCGCCGGGTCGCTAGGCAACCAGACCAAGGTGTTCCAGAACCTGATCCGAGACCGGGAATGGTTGCGCAACTTCCTGACGATCGGCGCGACGCCGAACATCGCGCGCCAGATCTCCGCCCTGAGCTTCAAGATCGGCCCGCTGGGCACCAAGCTACGTGGCTGGCAGGACTTCGCCGGCAAGACCAGCGTCTCACCCGGCTGGTGGCAGATCGGCAAACCGAACGCCTGGGTCAAGGGCGACTTCAGCAAGCTGAGCGCGTGGTTCAAGAACGACGTCAGCCGGATCAAGTCGATGTGGCCGCGCGGGGACTACCGCTGGGACCGCCTCATCGGCATCAGCGACATCAAGGACGTGCAGAAGATCAGCGCGGCCCTCAGCCAGATCGGCGTCGGCGGCTTCGCGATCAAGACCTGGATGTACATCGGGCCGATCTCCTACACGTTCTCCTGGGCCATGCGGCCGTTCAGCCTGCTCAATCCCTCGAACTTCAACCCCGCCGACCCGCGCTGGAGCCTCTACGGCTGGCGCGACGCCGACTACGCGGGCCTCTACTCGGATCAGATCGGCCTATGACCGCGCAGAGCAACGACATCGCCGCCGGCCTTGAGGTCTCCGGCTGGACCTGGCGCGTGGACCCGCCGGCGGGCTGGCTCGTCGTCCCTGCCACCGGGCTCGAGGAGCCCGACGAGATCGCCCGGTGGGAGCAGGAGGCCATCGCGGTCGTCCGGGAGTCGGTCGAGCCGGTGCCGGACGAGTCCGGCGAGCCGGTCGAGCTGGACGACGCCGCGCGCGCCGAGCTGGACCAGCTCGCCGTCGACTCGGTGGCGAACCTCCGGGCCTTCGCCGACGGCATGGCGCCGGGCGGGAACCGCGTCGTCGGCGCCCTCGGGGTGCTGGGGAACGGGCCCGTCCCGGTGCTGGTCGCCGTGGGGGTGAGCGACCCAGCCGCGCCGGACGACGGCCTCATGGCCGCCTTGGGTGCGACGGGCGGCAGGCCGGCCGCGCCCCCGAACGTCGAGCACCTGGACCTGCCCGACGGCGACGGCGTGCGGGTGGTCCGCCTCGACATCGACGAGGCCGGGAGCGGCTGGATGAGCGTCGCCGTCGGCCGGCGCGTCGAGCATCACGACGCCGTCGTCGACACCGTGCTGGTGTGGCGCACCGTCGACCTGTTCCTCGTCGCGGCGATGGTGGAGCTGCTCGACCAGCTCCTGCGGGCCGTGCAGATCACCCGGAGCACCCCATGAGCGAGTCACCCACCGGCGCACCGGCCGTCGCCGCCGGGAAGCCGACCGATAGCTGGGTCATGCTGCTGCCGCCCGGGTGGGCACGGTTCCCCACGGGGGAAGGGCGGGCGCGCGAGCTGGACCACGCGATCGAGGAGGTGGTCGCCAGGGCCTTGCCGGACGACCTGCCCCGGGACTCCGCGGAGCCGCACCGGCACCTGCTGCGCGACCAGCTCCGCCGGACCCTCGACGGCGCCCGTGATGCGGGCAGCGGTGCGGTCTACCTCCCGACAGAGCCGATGAACGGGACGATCATTCCCGCCTCGATCACCGAGCTGGAGTTTGTCAGCGACGCCGGCAGCGATCCCGTCGCTGTCGCGACCAGCATCCTCGCGGACGGTTACGAGGAGAGCGACCTGGTCGAGATCGACGGCAGGCCCGGCGTCCGCGTCCTGGCGACCTCGCACGAGGTGCAGGCGGAGGGTGACTGGCCGATGGTCTCCACTCGCCAGGTGCTGTACACGATCTCGCGCGACGACGTCGAGGGCGAATGGCTCGCGATGTCCTTCAGCACGGTCTGGAACAGCCACGACACCGAACGCCTCGCGGAGGCGCTGGTCCTCTTCTTCGACGCGGTCATGGGCACCTTCCGCTGGGCGGGCCCGGGGACGGACGTCCCCAACCTGCCGGAGCAGCAGGTCCCCGGCTCCGCATGAGCGGCGGGAGCGCCGCGCCGGACCCCCGACACATCTGACGTACCGACACATCGGAAGACGGAGTCAACGTGCATCACGTCCACCGCACCGCCAGGGCCCTCGCGGCGGCGGTTCTGTCTGCGGCGTCCGCCGCGGCCCTCGTCATCGCGGGCGCCGGACCGGCGGTCGCCGGTCCGGCCGAGGCAGGCCCAGCTCCCGCGGCGCCCCGCGTCGTTCTCGTCGCGGACGTGCGCGCTCACACGAGCACGGGCAGACGCGCGGGAACGAGCGCGGACCAGGACGAGAGCGGCAAGAAGGTCAAGTACTACGTGATGCAGACCAAGCCGAACGGCGAGCAGGAGTTCCTGTTCGAGATCGCGCAGCGGTTCCTCGGCGACGGCAACCGGTACACGGAGATCTTCGAGCTGAACAAGGGCCGCACGCAGCCGGACGGCAACGTCCTGACCGACCCCGCTGCCGTCCTGCCGGGCTGGGTCATGCAGCTTCCCGACGACGCCGAGGGCGAGGGCGTCGAGGTGGGCGTGCTACCGACCGGGCCGGCGGACGGCGGTGCCGGCTCCGGCGGGCCGGGCGCCACGCCGTCGGACGATGCAGCGTCGGAAGATGCAGCGTCGGAAGATGCGCCGTCGGACGACGCGTCCGCGCTCCCGGGGGCGAGCCCGTCCGCGGAGGCGGGCGCCCCGGCGTCGGGCGCGGCGGACGCCGGGGAGACCGCCGCCGGAGGGCCGTCCTGGGTGGTGCCCGTCCTGATCGTGCTCGGCGCGCTGGTGCTGGCCGCTGGTGCCGCATACGGCGGCATCCTGCTGGTGCGCCGGCTGCGGGCCGGCCGCGAGGAGCCGTTCGACGACAGCCTGCTGCGCACCGACACGTCGGCGGCGTGGATGGTCGACCGGGCGCTGCGGGTGCTGATCGCCGCGTGCGAGCGGGACGGCGAGGAGCTGCCCGCGGTCACCGGGGTGTTCATCGAGGGCGGGGCGATGCGACTGAGGCTCGGGAGCCCGGTCTCGCCGGCGCCGTCGCCGTGGGTGGCGAACGAGGACGGGCAGAGCTGGTCCGCGCCGCTGGCGAAGCTGCAGTCGGCGCCGGCGTCGGAGGCGTCGACCTCGCGGTTCGCGCGCCTGGTGACCATCGGCGTGGGCGAGACGGGCCGCGTGCTGGTGGACTTCGCGTCGGCGCGCGGCGTGATCAGCCTGGACGGGCCCACGCGGGCGCGGCACGAGGTGCTGCGGCGGTGGCTGGGCGAGCTGACCGGCAACCCGTGGTCGAACGACCCGCGCGTCGTGATGGTCGGCAACGGCCTGCCGCAGCCCGAGCTCGTCGAGCACCTGTCGGCGATCGAGCAGGTGATCCCCGAGCTGGACGCCGCGGGCGGGGGCGTGCTGGTGCTGTCGCAGGCGCCATCGGCGGCGCAGCAGGACATGCTGGCGGCCCGGTTCACCGCCCCGGGCTTCGGCTGGGTGGTCATCGTGCTGGGCGAGTCGACGTCGGCGAAGTGGCGGATCACCGCCGGCGAGGACGGCTGGCTGCGCAGCGGGTTCCTGCCGGACGTGCGCTACACCGAGCAGGCAGCGGTACGGCGCGCCGGTGAGTGACGTGCGGGGACGCGGTGTGCGGGGGCGTGACGTACGGGAACGGAGCATGTGGGGACCTGACGCGCGGCGGTCGACAGCGCTCAAGGCCGTGGTGACCGTGGTACTGGCGGCGCTGCTGGCTGTCCCGACCGCGCCGGTCGTCCCGGCGCGGGCTGCCGAGGAGCCCGTGCTGGTCTCGCAGGGCAGGCCGGCGGTGGCGTCGTCGCTCGAGAAGTCCGATTTCCCCGCCCGCAACGCGGTGGACGGCAACCCCGAGACCCGATGGTCCAGCGGGTTCAGCGACCCGCAGTGGATACGGATCGACCTGGGGCGGTCTACCACCGTGCACCGGGTCGAGATCGACTGGGAGGTCTCCCACTCGACGGCGTACTCGATCCAGCTCTCGAACGACGGCGAGACGTGGGAGACGCACTGGTTCGGCGAGGGCGACGGCGGCAACGACGTGATCAACATCCTCGGCGAGGGCCGCTACGTGCAGATGTACTCCACGGCTCGGAGCGGCACGGCGGGCAACTCGATCTGGGAGCTGCGGGTCTACGGCGAGCCCGAGCCGGAGAAGGCGGCCGTCGAGCCGGCCCCGACCAAGAAGCCGTCGGCGGATGCCGACACGGATCCTGAGGCGGATCCCGAGGCGGGGGAGTCCGAGCCGCAGCCACGGCCGACGACGTCCGCGCCGGTCGCGTCCGCCCCCGCCCCGTCGACGTCGGCCCCCGTGCCCGAGCGGTCCGGGCCGCCGGGCTCCGTCCTGTACTACGTGGTCCGCAAGACGCCCGACGGGAAGGTCGAGAAGCTCAACGACATCGCCGAGAGGTTCCTCGGCGACCGCGAGCGGTGGCCCGAGATCGCGGAGCTGACCGAGGGGCAGCGGCAGCCCGACGGCGCATATCTGACGGACCCCAGGACGCTGAAGCCCGGCTGGGTGCTCAAGATGCCCAAGGACGCCACGGGCGACGGGCTGGAGTTCGGCCCGCTGCCGGGCTTCGAACCGCCGTCTCGCAAACGGTCGCCCTCGCCGTCGGCCGAGCCGACAGCCGCCGTCGCGGGCCTCGACGAGGCCGGCAGCTCCGGTCCGATGATCGGCGCGATCGGCCCGATCTGGTACGCGGCCGGTGCGGCACTCGTGCTGGCGGTGCTGGCCTGGCTGGGCATCTGGCTCCTGCGCCGCCGGAGGCGGCACGAGCCGTTCGACGACAGCCTGCTGCGCACGGACACGTCGGCCGCGTGGACCGTCGACCGGTCGCTGCGCGTGCTCATGGCGGCCTGCGAGCGGGACGGGCTGGAGCTGCCCGGCATCACCGGTGTCTTCATCGAGGGCAGCTCGCTGCGGCTGCGGCTGACCAACCCGGCAGCGCCCGCCCCCGAGCCGTGGGCGGTGAGCGAGGACGGGCAGAGCTGGGCCGCGCCGCTGGCGAAGCTGCAGTCGGGCGCGGCGTCGGACGGTTCGACGGCGCGGTTCGCCCGGCTGGTCAACGTCGGCATGAGCGAGACCGGCCGGGTGCTGGTCGACTTCGCCGCCGCGCGCGGCGTGATCAGCCTGGACGGGCCGACCCGGGCGCGGCACGAGGTGCTGCGGCGGTGGCTGGGCGAGCTCACGGGCAACCCGTGGTCGGACGACCCCCGGGTGGTCATGGTCGGCAACGGCCTGCCCCAGCCGGAGCAGGTGGAGCACCTCGCGGGGATCGAGCAGGTGGTCCCCGAGCTGGAGGTGGGCGAGGGCGGCGTGCTGGTGCTGTCCCAGGCGCCGACGGCGGCGCAGCAGGACATGCTCGCGACCCGCTTCACCGGCCCGGAGTTCACGTGGGTGGTGATCGTGCTCGGCTCGGCGCCGTCGGCACGGTGGCGGTTCACGGCGGGCGACGACGGCTGGCTGCGCAGCGGGTTCCTGCCCGACGTGCACTACGACGAGCAGACCGCTGTCCGGCGGGGAGGCGAATGACATGTATGCCCTGATCACCGCGCGCCATGGCGTGCGCGAGACGATGTTGTCGCTGGACCTGGACGAGCGCACCACGGCGGAGGACCTGACCGAACGGCTGGCCGCCGAGGTGGGCGCGCCGCGGGGCAGCACCCTGTACGTGGACGGCCGCCCGGTGCCCACCCGGTATGGCGCGGGCGACGACGTGCTCGCGGCCGGCACGGGGGTCCGGGACGGCGCCGTCGTGACGTTCGGCCCGGATCCCGGGCGGTCGGACGGCCCGTCCGGCGGCCCGGTCGACCTGTGCGTCACGGGCGGGACGGGCGCCGGCGCGGTGGTCCGGCTCGGCGTCGGCGAGTCCATGGTGCAGGTCGGGCACGACGGCCGCGTGCGGGTGGACGAGCCGCGCGAGGGCGGGCTGCCCGCGATCGCCGTCGTCGTCGCGCTGGACGGCGGGGTGCGGGTCCGGCGCGTCCCGGACCCCCGCTCGGCCGGCCAGCAGGTCCACCTGGACCGGCTGGAGGAGCCGCTGGGCGAGGACGAGGCGCCGTGGGCGGCGGGCACGCAGCTCCGCGTCGGCGGGTGCGTCCTTGCGGTCCAGCCGGCCACGCGGCCCGACGCCGACCTGCGCCCCGCCGTCGAACCGGGCCACCTGGACTACAACCGGCCGCCGCGGCTGCTGCCGCCCATGCCGGCGACGCACTTCCGCCTGCCCGCCGAGCCGGCGGCGCCCACCCGGAACCCGCTGCCGTGGCTGGCCATGGCGATGCCGGCGGTGCTGGGCATCACGATGGCGATCGTCTTCCGGTCGCCGTACTACCTGATGTTCGCGCTGGCCTCGCCGCTGATGGGGCTGGGCAACTGGTGGATGTCGAAGCGCAACGGCGTCACCACGCACAAGGAGCGGCTGAGGCAGCACGCCGAGGAGCGCGCGGCGCTGGAGGCGGAGGTGCTGGACGCCGTCCGGCGCGAGCAGCACCGCCGCCGGGTCTCCAGCCCGGGCGCCGCCGAGCTGCGGCTGATCGCCACGACGCCGACGCGCCGCCTCTGGGAGCGTCGCAGCACGGACGCCGACCACCTGACGGTCCGGCTCGGGCTCGCCGACGCGACCAGCCGCGTCGAGGTGGAGGACAGCGCGGAGCCCGAGCACCGCCGCAAGACCCGCGCCACCATGCGGTCGGTGCCGGTCACGGTGCCGCTGAAGGAAGCCGGTGTGGTCGGGCTCGCGGGGCCGGGGGACTGGCCGCGGCGTCGGGCCCGGTGGATGGTGGGTCAGCTCGGGGTGCTACAGAGCCCCCGCGACGTGCAGGTGTATGTGCTGACCAGCTCCGAGCACGTGCAGGAGTGGGCGTGGGCGGCGTGGCTGCCGCACGTGCGGCCCTCGTTCGGGCAGGACGCCGTGGCCCTGATCGGCACCACGACGGAGACGCTGGCGGCGCGCGTGGCCGAGCTGAGCTCGCTGATCACCCAGCGCCGCGCCGCCATGGACGCCTCCGGCGGCAAGGTCATGTCCTGGCCGCAGATCGTGGTGGTGCTCGACGGCGCCCGGCGCCTGCGCGCGCTGCCCGGCGTGGTGTCGGTGCTGCGCGACGGGCCCGGCGTCGGCGTGAGCGTCGTGTGCCTGGACGGCGACGAGCAGCTCCTGCCTGAGGAGTGCTCTGTGGTGGCGCTCGCCCGGGTCGACGGCGGCATGACGCTGCGCCGGCAGGACGCCGACGACCTGCGGTCCGTGCTCGTCGACGAGGTGGCCGACGACTGGTTCGAGCCGGTGGCGCGCGCCGTCGCCGCGGTGCACGACGTGACCGCGTCCGAGGGCGAGGGCCTGATCCCGGACTCGGCGCGGCTCGTCGAGGTGCTCGGCATCGAGGACGTCGACGCCGCGCAGATGGTGTCCCGGTGGCGCACGGTGTCGAAGGGCAGCACGACGGCGGTGGTGGGCGTGTCCCTGGACGGGCCGTTCGCCCTCGACATGGTGCGGGACGGACCACACGCGCTGGTGGGCGGCACCACCGGCTCCGGAAAGTCGGAGTTCCTGCAGACCGTCGTCGCGTCGCTGGCGGTGGTGAACACGCCCGAGACCATGAACTTCGTGCTGGTCGACTACAAGGGCGGCGCCGCGTTCAGCCAGTGCGAGCAGCTCCCGCACACGGTGGGCATGGTCACCGATCTCGACTCCCACCTCGTGGAGCGGGCCCTCGACTCGCTGCGCGCCGAGCTCACCTTCCGGGAGCACGTGCTGGCCGCCGCGGGCGCGAAGGACCTGGAGGACTACCTCGACGCCCAGGGCCGCGGGCACGTCGGTCCCACGCTGCCCCGCCTGATGATCGTCATCGACGAGTTCGCCTCCATGGCGCGCGAGCTGCCGGACTTCGTCACCGGCCTGGTCAACATCGCCCAGCGGGGCCGCTCGCTCGGCATCCACCTCGTGCTGGCGACCCAGCGCCCCTCCGGCGTCGTCTCCCCGGAGATCCGCGCCAACACGAACCTGCGCATCGCGCTGCGGATGACGGACAAGGGCGAGTCGAAGGACGTCATCGACGCCACCGAGGCGGCGGAGATCGCCAAGTCGCAGCCCGGCCGGGCCTACGCCCGGCTCGGGCACGCGTCGGTGATCCCGTTCCAGTCCGCCCGGGTGGGCGGGCGCCGGCTGTCCCTGTCCGACGCCGGGCAGGTGGAGGAGCCGTACGTCGCGCGCGTGGCGGTCGCCGACCTGGGTGCCCCGCCGCCCAGCCGGCCCAAGACGAAGCGCCGCGAGGACGTCGAGACCGACCTGGCGGCGCTCGTCGCCACGCTGCGCGAGGCCGCCCGGACGGGCGGCTGGCCCGCGCCGCGGCGGCCGTGGCTGCCGGCGCTGCCGGGCCTGCTCCAGCTCTCCGAGGTGTGGCAGCCGGGCGGGGAGTCCCTCGCCCAGCCGGGCGGGGAGTCGGCGTTCGCCTGGGCGCTGGAGGACTCCCCGGCCGACCAGCGGCAGGGGCCCGCCCTGATCGACCTGGACGGCTTCGGCCACCGGTACGTGATCGGCGCGCCCGGCAGCGGGCGCTCCACCACGCTGCGCACGACGGCGTTCGCGGCCGCCGCCGCCCTGCCCGTCGCCGACCTGCACCTGTACGCGATCGACTGCGGCAACGGGGCGCTGACCGTGCTGAACGAGCTGCCGCACACGGGCGCCGTCGTGCAGCGCGGGCAGGCCGAGCGGACCACCCGCCTGCTCACCCGCCTGCAGACGGAGCTCGCCCGGCGCCAGCAGGTCCTCGCGGCCGGGAACTTCGCCAGCGTCACGGAGCAGCGGGAGCTCGCCGAGCCGGGGACCGGCCTGCCGCGGATCCTGCTGCTGATCGACCGCTGGGAGAGCTTCATGAGCACCTACGGCGACGTCGACAGCGGCGCGCTGGTCGACCTCGTCCAGGAGCTGCTGCGGGACGGCGCGAGCGCCGGCATCCACCTGCTGATCGCGGGCGACCGGTCGCTCCTGTCGAGCCGGATGAGCGTGCTGACCGACGACGCGCTCGTGCTCCGCCTCACCGACCGGCTCGACTACGGGATGGTCGGGATCAACCACAAGAAGCTGCCCGAGGAGATCCCGCCCGGGCGCGCCTTCCGGTCGGGCAGCGGGCTCGAGGTGCAGGTGGCGATCCTCGGGGACGACCCGTCGGGACGCGCCCAGACTGCCGCGGCGCGCGCCATGGCCGCCGAGATCCGCGAGCGCGAGGACGTGGCGCCCGGGACCGGGCCGTTCCGGGTGGACGACCTGCCGTCCACGATCACCGTGGACGCGGCCTACCAGTACGTCGGCAGGGAGGCGGCCCGGCCGATGTGGGCGCTGCTCGGCGTCGGCGGGGACGACCTGGCGGCGTTCGGCATGGACCTCGCCGGGGACGCTCCCGCGTTCCTCGTGGCCGGGCCGTCGCGGTCCGGGCGGTCCACGCTGCTCGCCGTCATGGCCGAGTCCCTGCTGCGCGGCGGCACCCAGGTGGTCGTGCTGGCGCCGCGGCCGAGCGCCCTGCGCGACCTCGCGGGCCGCGACGGCGTGCGCGCCGTGCTCACCGACCCTGAGGTCACCGAGCAGGACCTGGCGCCGCACCTCGACCCCGACGGCACACCCGTGGTCCTCGTCGTGGACGACGGCGAGCAGGTCACCGACGCCCCCGCCAAGACCTGGCTGCGCTCCTACCTGCGCACCGCCGCCGACAACCAGCGCGGCCTGATCCTCGGCGGCGACGCCTCCGAGATCGCCGGCGGGTTCTCCGGCTGGCAGGTCGACGCCAAGAAGTTCCGACGCGGCGCCCTGCTCAGCCCGTCCGACCGGTTCGACGGCGACCTCGTCGGCGTCAGCCTGCCGCGCTCGGCGGTCTCGTCCCAGGTCAGCCCAGGCAAGGCGCTCGTGCACCTCGGGTCGGGGGAGCTGATGACGGTGCTGGTGCCGACGGTGTAGGCCAGGCGCACGGTGCGGCGCGCCCCGCCGTCCGCACTCGCGCACGGGCCCGCCGTCGTGCCACCGTAGGAGCGTGCCAGAGGACGAGCCGACAGGCCTCGACGCCGCCGTCGACGCGCTCTACACCCGGCCGCTCGAGGAGTTCGTCGCGGCCCGCGACGCCGCCGTCCGGCAGGCCGCGGACGGCGGCGACCGGCTGGGCGCCGGGCGCATCAAGCGCCTGCCCAAACCGTCGGTCGCGGCCTGGGTGACCAACCACGTGGCGCGCGAGCATCCCGAGGAGGTCGCGGCGCTCGCGGACCTCGGCGACGAGCTGCGAGCCGCGACGGCGGACCGGGACCGCGGCCGCATCCGGGCACTGGACCACCTGCGGCGGGAGCGCACCGAGGGGCTGGTCCGCATGGTGCGCGAGGCCGGCGAGGTAGGCGGCCGGCCTGTCTCGGCCGCCGTGCTGGACCGCCTGACCGAGACGCTGACCGCCGCCGTCATGGACCCGGACGCCGCGGCCGTCGTCCGGGCCGGACGCCTCTCGCGGGCGCTGCAGCACGTCGGGTTCGGGATCGTGGACGAGCAGGGCGAGGAGGCCGACCTCGTCGCGCTGCAGCCGGCGGGGAAGGCGGAGCGGCCCGGCACCGCCCCCGACGGCGGCAAGCCGGACTCGGCCGCGGAGCTCGCGGCGGCGGAGCGCGCCGTCGACGAGACGTCCGCGCAGGTCGACCGGCTGGAGGCCCGCCGCGACGACGTCCGCGAGCGGCTCCGGACCGCGGACGCCGCGATCGAACGCGGCGAGGGCGAGGTGGACCGCCTGGACCGGGAGCTGGAGCGGCTCACCGCGGAGCGGGACGCGGCCCGTCAGGCCCTCGACGACGCACGGGAGACCGCGGACGAGGCGCGTGCGGACCTGACCGCCGTCGAGGACGATCTCGACGAGGCGGTGGAGCGCTCCGCCGAGGCCCGACGCCGTCGCCGGGAGGCGCGCGGGCGCTGACCGGCCGCCGCATTTTCGCCGGGCGTTGGCAGACCGTTCATCCCGGTGAGGGAGTGTTCGGCCCGTGCGTCGCCTGCTCACCACCGCGGCACTGTCCGTCCTGACCGCCGCCGTCCTCCTGCCCGGCCTGGCCGGCCTGGCCCCGCCGGCGGACGCGCACGGCTTCACGTCGACCGTCTACGCCGACGCGTCGACACCCGAGCCGGGCCTGGTGCGCACGGAGCTCGGCCTCGAGTACGACCTCCTGGTCGTCTCCGCCGCGGAGTACCAGGACGACGACGCCTTGTTCGAGGAGGGCATGGCCGTCTGGAAGACCGGCGGCGACCGGACCGCGCTCGCCGCCCACGCGGACACGGTGCTCGGCTACGTCACCGACCGCTTCGACGTGACCGCCGACGGCGAGGCGTGCGCCCCGGCGCAGTCCGGAGGCTTCCGCATCGACACGCGGGAGGGCGTGCGCTACGCAGTGCTCGTGCTGGACCACACCTGCGAGGCGGCGGTCGGCCGGGACCCGGGTGCGCCGCCCGTCAACTACGAGGTGCACAGCAGGCTCTTCGGCGACGAGGAGGGCTACGTCACCGGTACGACGACGATCCTCGACTACGACCTCGACGGCGTCGCGGGCAGCGCCGCGCTCACCCAGGACACGCCGTCCTTCTCGACGATCCGGCCCTGGTACGAGCGGTTGGGCGAGTTCTTCCTGCTGGGCGCCGAGCACCTCCTCCTCGGCCCGGACCACATCCTGTTCCTGGTCGCGCTCATCGTGGGCTCCCGGCGGCTGCGCGACGTCGTGCTCGCCGCCTCGTCGTTCACGCTGGCGCACTCGGTGACGTTCATCCTGGCCGCGCTCGGTGTGGTCAGCGCGCCCGCCGTCGTCGTCGAGCCGGTCATCGCGCTGTCGATCGCGGTGGTCGCCGCCTGGCACGTCGGGGGCCTGTGGCGCGGGCGGGCGCGGGCGAACGGCGGCGTCCTGGCGCATGCCGGTGTGCTGGCACACGACGGCGTGCTGGAGCCGGCCCGGGCGGGACGGTTCGGGCTGGAGCGGGCGGACTGGTTCCGGCTGGTCGTGGTCTTCGCGTTCGGGCTGGTGCACGGGCTGGGGTTCGCCGGGGCGCTCGGGATCGACGAGCCGTTCTCGTGGACGCTGCTCGGGTCGCTCCTGGTGTTCAACCTGGGCATCGAGGCGGTGCAGCTCACGCTGATCGCCGTCATCTTCCCGCTGCTCGTGCTGTTGCGGCGCCGCGCGCCCTGGACGGCTCTGTGGGCGGGGGGCGTCATCGCGGTCGGGGTGACGGTCGTCGGGCTCATCTGGTTCGTCCAGCGCCTGCTGGGCGTGGGCTGACCAGGAAGACGCGGCGGATCTAGCCGGTCGTCGGCCATTCGACGAGATCGTCGAGGACCGGAGGCTGGTAGCCGGGGCCCTTGAGCACCTTGCCGTCCTCGCGGCGCAGGACCCGGCCGTCCGGGTCGAGCTTGCTCATGTTCGACCGGTGGACCTCGACGAAGACGGCCGGCAGGTCGATCCCCAGCGCGTCGGCGGTGCCATAGGCGATGTACAGGACATCGGCCAGCTCCTTGGCTACCGCCTGGTACGCGGCGGTCGGGTCGTTGCCGGCTCGCAGGACCTCCGCGAGATCGGTGAGCGCCTCGGCGGCCTCGCGCGCTTCCTCGGCCAGCAACGTCCGCCGGTGCTCCGCCAGCTCGGGGCGTTCGGCCTTGGTCTCGAGGTCGAACACCTCGCGGAACTCGGCGACGCGGCGCATGGGTTCGTGATCCATGTCCTGACCCTAAACGCGGACGCGCTCTGGCTGTTGGTCCGCCCGCGGCGCGGTCAGCGCAGGTGCGGCGGCCCGGATCGGTCCACGACTGCCCCCACCTGGCCCGACTTCGGTCCCTTGCACGACACGGAACGTCACTTCGGTCGGTTGCTCTGAGATCGGTCAATTAAACGACCGATCTCAGAGCAACCCCCCGCACTCAAAAAGGCCACCGTGCCACCGACCCAAGT
>NZ_JBHUUX010000087.1:0-19986 GCF_042670845.1 Promicromonospora sp. NPDC057138
GGGCGATAACCAGGGAGACTCGGACAGGCGCTCTACTTCGCGGATCTGACTACCTCTGTGGGGTGGTCAGGGGGTTACCGCGTCCAGGGCGTCGGCTATGCCGTCGCCGTAGAAGCTGTTCTCCGCCGGCTCGCCCACGCAGGCCGGGCCCGCCGTCGTGGTGGTGCACTCGTGGTCGTCGGCCTGGGCGCGGACCGCCGCCTCCAGCTGGGCCGGCGTCCAGCGCGGGTGCGCCGACTTCAGGAGCGCCAGGACGCCCGCGACGTGCGGAGACGCCATCGAGGTGCCGCTCTTCAGGCCCCAGGTGCCGTCGAGCGTGGTGGACAGGATCGCGCTGCCCGGGGCGGAGACGTCGATCTTGCCGAGCCCGCGGTTCGAGAACGAGCTCAGGTTCGTCGCCTGGGTCAGCGAGGAGACGGTCGCCACGCCGTCCAGCTCCGTGGGGATGTCCTCGCAGCCGGAGTTGATCACGCGCTGCACCGGCGTCGAGTCGTTCGGGCTGGACGTGTCGGTGGTGTTGTTGGCCAGGTCGGTCGAGGCGTTGCCCGCGGCGGCGGCGTGCACCACGCCCCGCTTGGTCGAGAAGCCGACCGCGCGGCGCACGGCCTCCTTCGCGGCGGCCTGGTCCGGCTGGTCCTCGCACCAGTACATGAACGGGTCGATGTAGTACGAGTTGTTCGTCACGTCCATGCGGTGCATGCCCGCCCAGATGAAGCCGCAGATCGCGTACTCGGGGTAGATGAACCCGTCGTCGTTCACCACCTTGACCGAGGCCATCTTGACGCCGGGGGCCACGCCCACGATGCCGACGCCGTTCTGCGCCGCCGCGATGGTGCCCGCGACGTGCGTGCCGTGGTCCGAGGTGGTCGGCAGCCAGCCGGTCGCCGACAGGTCCGGCCTACCGCCGTCGGTGCAGTTCACCGACTGGTCGGCGTCGACCTGGGTGGCCAGGTCCGGGTGCTCGGCGTCGATCCCGGAGTCCAGCACGCCGACGACGACGTCGGACGAGCCGGGGTTGACCTCCAGGGCCTGGTCGGCCTTGATCATCGCCATGTCCCACTGCGTCGCCTCGCCCGGGTCGGGCACCGCGGCGGCGAGCGACGGCCCGCCGACGGCGTCCCCGGCGTCGTCCTTCGTCGCCTGGCCCACCACGGCCCTGCTCTTCTTGACGCCCGCGGCGGTGTCCGTGCCCGGCGTGCCCTCCGTGGGGGAGACGGTCCGGGTGGCCCCGACGGACTCGACGACGCCTGCGCGGTCGGCGGTGAGCACGTCCTCGCGGAACGAGCCGTTCGCGGAGTGCGCCACGACGACGCCGATCTGCGGCCACGCCTGCACGACGACGCCGTCGGCCCGGGTGATCGCCTTGACGGCGAGGGCCGTCTCACGCGCGCTGGTGTGCTCCGTGTTCACCACGTAGGAGAACAGGGCTCCGTCGGGGGTGACGATCGGGACGGGTGTCGACTCGGGCTCGTCTGCCGCATACCCGGCGACGCTGCCGAGCGCGGCGAGCGCGATCGACGTCGCGGTGGCGACGGCGAGTGCTCGACGGGAGTGGGAGATGCGCATGGTTCACTCTCCTGTGGGTGAAAAGCGGGCCCCCGTGCGGGGCCCGTAGGGAAACCTACTTGTCCTGACGAGGATTGCCATCGCATCTGCGCATCTGAAACAGGCGCGAAACCAGATTTTCTTCACCCCACCGTTTATGTGGGACAGTAGGGCCCGTCCTTGCCCCCGAGACGAAGAGCCTCACACGCCATGACGGCAATGACGACCACTCCTGCCGCGACACCTGACGGGTCACTCGAGCACTCCGCACGCCCCCGCAAGTTCCGCCCCGAGGTCCAGGCACTGCGCGCGCTCGCGGTGCTGCTGGTGCTCGTCTACCACATCGACCCTGCGGCCCTGCCGGGCGGCTACATCGGCGTAGACGTCTTCTTCGTGATCTCGGGGTTCCTCATCACGGGCCACCTGTGGCGCGAGGCGTCGACCACCGGCGGGGTGAACCTCAAGAAGTTCTGGGCCGCCCGCGCGCGGCGCATCCTGCCCGCCTCCCTGGTCACGACCGTCGGCGTGATCGTGATCGCGCTGGTGCTGCTGCCACCGTCCCTGGTGGAGTCGTGGTGGAAGCAGGCGCTCGCCTCCGTGCTGTACGTGGAGAACTGGGCGCTCGCCGCGGAGTCCGTCGACTACCAGGCCGCCAGCAACAGCCCCACGGCGTTCCAGCACTTCTGGTCCCTCGGCGTGGAGGAGCAGTTCTACCTGGTCTGGCCGCTGCTCGTCGTGCTCGCCGTGGCGTTGTGGGGCGGCACCCGCGGCGGCGTCGTCGTCCGGAACCCGGCGCGGCTCCGGGGGATCCTGCTGGCGGTCTTCGGCGTGGTCGCCGTCGCCTCGCTGGCCTGGGGCATCATGCAGGCGTCGGGCGACGACCCGGTGGCGTACTACTCGACGCTGACCCGCGTCTGGGAGCTCGCGGCCGGCGGCATCCTGGCGCTCGTGATCCGGGACACGAAGCGGTTCGCGCCGCTGCGCAACACGCTCGTCGTGTTCGGCGTCGCGACGATCGTCACTGCGGCCTGCCTGTACGACAGCGGCACCCCGTTCCCCGGCGTCGCCGCGCTCGCCCCGACGCTGGGCGCCTGCGCCGTGATCGCCGGCGGCCGCACCTCCGGCCCGGGCTCGCTGCGGGTCGTCGCCGAGTCCTGGGCCGTCCAGCGTGTCGGCGACATCTCGTACTCGCTGTACCTGTGGCACTTCCCGGTCGTGGTGTTCTTCGGCGTCTACACCGACCGGGACCCGAAGCCGACGGACGTCATGGTGATCCTCATCGCCTCGTTCGCCATGGCCATCGCGAGCTACACCCTGGTGGAGCAGCCGATCCGCACGGTGCGCTGGTTCAGGGCCGACGGGCGCATGCTCGTGGCGGCCCTGGTGGCGATGGTGCTGGTGGCCGGCCTGACGCTCACCCTGCCGTGGCGCGTCCAGGGCACCATCGACCGCTGGGACAGCAATGCCCAGGCCGCCGCGAGCGAGGCCGACGAGACCATCCCCGAGGGGATCGAGCGCGACTTCGCGCCGTTCGTGGACGGCAGCACCGCCATCTCGCCCAACCCGATCAAGGCCGCCGAGGACAAGGACGGCGCGATCAACGCGTGCCAGGCGGCGCAGCGCGACACCGTGACCGCGATGTGCGAGTTCGGCGAGACCGAGAACCCGAAGGCGACCGTCGCGATCGTCGGCGACTCGCACGCCGCGATGTTCGCCGAGCCGATCATCAGGATCGCCGAGGAGCGCGACTGGCGCGTGGTCACCTACCTGCACTCGGCGTGCCCGTTCAGCGCGGACCGCCGCAGCGGCGACAGCCCCGAGGTCGAGGCCTGCGCGACCGCCAACGCCCAGACCCGTGCCGAGGTGCTCGAGCTGGCGCCCCAGCTCGTGGTCACGGCCTTCCAGGAGTCGTACGCCCTCGCGCCGCGCGGCTCGGAGGAGCACCCGGGTGCGGAGGGCCTCGCCGAGGTCTGGAACGAGTGGCTCGACCGCGGCTTCCAGGTCATCTCGCTGCAGGACACCCCGCATGCGCGCGACGACGTCATCGAGTGCGTCACCGAGAACTACACGGACCCCACGCAGTGCGACCAGCCGCGGAAGGACGCCCTGGGCGGCCGTGACACCGTCCCGGCCGCGCTGGAGCTGGCGCCGGGGGTGAAGTCGGGCGAGTTCCTGGACTACTTCTGCAACGAGACGACCTGCCCGGCGGTGATCGGGAACGTGCTCGTGTACCGCGACCCGAACCACGTGACCCGCACCTACATGGAGCAGCTCACCGACCGGCTGCGCGAGGTGCTGCCCGCGTCGTTGTGAGCGGCGTCGTCGTGGACGGCGTCGCCCGCAGGGCGGGACCTCCCCGCGGGGCGGGCCCTCGCCCTGCGGGGCCGCCGGAGCGGACGTAGCCTGCCGGGCATGGAGCCCGTGCCGATGCGACAGCCTGGTCCGCCGATCGACCTGGGGCGGATCCGCGCCAGGACCCTGCGCCGTCGGCTCGGTGGTCTGCTCGTGGTCGCGCTTGCGCTCCCGGCCGGCGGCGGCGTCGCCGCGGCGGCGGCGCCCGGGACCCGGCCGGAGCTCGCAACCGAGGCCGCACCGAACGTCGTCACCGCCGCCGCGCCGAGCGCCCTCACCGCGGGCGTGCACGACCGGCGGCTGCGCAAGGGCGAGACCTTCTGGATGTTCGGCCGGCTGACGGTCGGCGGCTCGCCGGCGCGCGGGCGCGAGGTCGTCGTGCAGAGGAAGCGGATGAACGAGCCCGGCTGGAGCACCGCCGGCGCCGACACCACGAACCGCTCCGGCCGCTACAGCGTGCGGATCCGCGCCGGCGCGGTCTACGAGTACCGGGCCCTCTACCGCGGTTCGGCCACCGCGCGGTCGTCGTGGACGCCGCGGATCGGCGTGCGGCTCATCACCACCGGCCGGTCCATGACGTCCCGCGCCGAGCAGATGGGCGGGGCGATCGGGCGGCCGACGTCCGGCCTGCGGCAGGTGACGCGTTCCGTCGTCTCCCGCTCGTACCAGGAGGGGATCCTCGTCAAGGTGATGCGCTCCGGCCGGGCGCGCACCTGGTGGGTGCACGGCGGCGTCCTAGGCGAGTACCGCGAGCGAGGCGGCGCCAGGGGCCGCCTGGGCGCGCCCGTGATGGACCCGCTGTGCGGGCTGCCCCGGGGTGGCTGCGTGCAGCGGTTCGAGGGCGGCGTGCTGTACACGAATACCGACGGGGACGAAGCGTTGACCGGCCTCACCGGGGTCCGGGGCGAGGTGGTGGCCGCCGCGCGCTCCCAGGTGGGCTACGCCGTGCGGTACGACGGCGGCAACGGCTCGCGCTACGACTGGTACAGCAAGTACAACGTGTGGGCGCGCTCGAACGCGCCATGGTGCGGCCTGTTCCAGTCCTGGATCTTCAAGGGCTCGGGGCACTCGACGCTCGTGCCGCAGTCGACCACGTGGGGCGCGTACCGGGACGCGGTCCGGCGCACCCGGCCGACGGGCTCGACACCGCGCGTCGGGGCGCTGGCGTTCGTCTCCTACATCGCGTCGGGCGAGGCCTCGCACACGATGTTCGTGGTGCAGGTCGACGGCTCACGGATCAAGGTCATCGACGGCAACACCGGGGGTGGCGGCACGCTGCCTGCGGGCGTCCGCGGCGTCGTGGAGCACTGGGTGCCCGAGTCGCAGGTCCTGTACTACGCCTACCCGCGGTACTGACGGCGCCGCGCGCCCGGCCGCACACCCAGCCAGCGCGCGCCCGCCAGCCGCCCGCCTGCCCGCTCGAGGAGGCCCGCGACCAGGTAGCTCGCCACGAGGATCGCGACGGTGACGGCGACGCCGAGCACCAGCGAGCGGAGCCAGCCGATCTCGGGGGTGTGCAGCGCGTCGGTGACGAACGGGTGCAGCAGGTACACGTACAGCGAGTGCTGGCCGATCGTGCGCAGCGGCTCGCCGACGATCGGCAGCGGCGTCCGCAGGGCGTCGCGGAGCGCGGGCACGCACAGCGAGGCGCCCAGGGAGAGCACGGTGAACGCGACCACGCTCCACCAGGGTCCGGCGGCGTCCGAGGTATAGGCCCAGCTCCGGGCCGCGAGGCCGACGGCGACCAGCGGTGCGAGCCACCACACGCCGAGGCGGGGGAACCACCCGTTGCGCACGGCCACGCCGAGCAGGATCCAGACGAAGTACCCGGCGTACCGGGCGTCGACGTTGTCCAGGACGACCTGTGGGACCAGCTCTTTCAGCGGCGTCTGGAAGAGCAGGGCGCCGACGACGGCGGCCAGGCCGAGCGCCGCGCGGGCGGCGGCCGAGCCGTTCAGCGGCCGGGCGAGCAGGCGCAGGAGCAGGACGCTCAGGAACAGCATCGGCACGTACCAGAGGTGGAAGTCCGGGCGCAGCAGCAGCACCTCGAGGAAGGTCTGCACGTCGGAGAAGGCTTCCGGCTTCTGCAGCGCCAGCCACAGCACGCTGACGATGAGCCAGGCGGCGAGCATGCGCTTCCAGTAGTGGCGCAGCAGGTCGCCCCACGGCCGGGTGCCGAACCGGGCCATCGAGATCATGTACCCGGACAGGAACAGGAACACGGGCATGTGGAAGCCGTAGATCATCCACTTGGTCCACGAGTCGCCGATGCCCTGCCAGAACGTGTGGCCGAGGATCACCAGCACCATGAGGATGCCCTTGAGCTGGTCCGGTCCGGGGTCGTGCCGCGTGCTGCTCATCGCCGCAGAGATTACCGGGGTCCGGCGGGTTTCCTCGTCCGGTGGGTCTCTTTGACCCATTGGTCAGCATCGACTGTATAGTCAGCGCATGCTGACTCTTGTCTCGCGGTTGGACGTGATGAACCGCCTGGGCCGGGCGATGGCCGACCCGACCCGCTCCCGGATCCTGCTCAGCCTGATCGACGAACCGGGCTACCCGGCGCAGCTTGCCCGCGAGCTCGACCTGACCCGCACCAATGTCTCGAACCACCTCGCCTGTCTGCGTGGGTGCGGGATCGTCGTGGCGACGCCGGAGGGGCGGCAGACCCGGTACGAGATCGCCGACCCGCACCTGACCCGCGCGATCGGGGTACTGATGGAAGCGGTCCTGGCGGTCGACGACGGGGCGCCCTGCATGGACGAGGACTGCGATGTCCCTCTGTGCTGCGGACCGGGAGCGGTAGCGTGACCGCCGTCCTCGCGCCCGCCCGCGTGCAGGTGCTGCGGCGCCGGATCCGCTGGGTCGTGGCCGTCACGATCGCCTACAACGCCATCGAGGCCGTCATCGCGCTGGCCGCGGGCAGCGTCGCGTCGTCGGCCGCGCTGATCGGGTTCGGTCTGGACTCGATAGTCGAGGTCCTCTCGGCCGCGGCGGTCGCCTGGCAGTTCGCCGCCCCTGACCCCGAGGCCCGGGAGAAGACCGCGCTGCGGATCATCGCCGTCTCGTTCTTCGGCCTGGCCGCCTACGTCACGGTCGACGCCGTCCTGTCCCTGTCGGGCCTGCGTGAGCCGGAACACAGCCCGGTCGGGATCGTGCTGGCCGCGGTCAGCCTGGTGGTGATGCCGTTCCTGAGCTGGTTCGAGCGCCGCACCGGCCGGGAGCTCGGCTCCGCCAGCGCCATCGCGGACTCCAAGCAGACCCTGATCTGCACCTACCTGTCCGCCGCGCTGCTCGCGGGCCTGCTGCTGAACAGCCTGCTCGGCTGGGCGTGGGCCGACTCTGTTGCGGCCCTCGTGATCGCCGGCTTCGCGATCAAGGAAGGCCTGGAGGCCTGGCAGGGCGAGTCCTGCGCCGTCCCGGTCGCCGCCCTGACCGGCGAGATCGAGGTCGAGCACGACCACCATCACGACGACCACGACCACCACGACGACAGTCATAGCGAGGAGTGAGAGCCGGATGTCGAACAGCGGACCGTTGAACCAGCTTCCGATTGCCTGCACGCTCGCCGACCTGGATGCGGCGAGGGAACAGGTCGGCAAGTGGCACGCGTTCGACGCCGACTACGCCCTGGAGCAGGAGCGCACCGAGGCCAGCCTGACCATCCACTACGCGAAGGTCGACGACTCGGTCCAGCGGCTGCGCGAGCTGGTCGCCGTCGAGAAGACCTGCTGCGCCTTCGTGGACTGGGCCATCGACGAGACCCACCACGATCTGCGGCTGGTCGTGACCGGTACGCCGTTCGAGCTGTCGGCGCTCAACGTCGGGTCGGTCGAATAGGGAGCATTTTCGCCGCGGGGGCGCCGGCCTGTTCTGGGGGCGGGTGGTGGTTCGATGACCCTGTGATCGACACCCGCGACTACGAGATCGAGGACGAGGCCCGCGTGCGCGAGCTAGTCCGCAACCACGGCTGGACCACCCTCGTCTCGGTGGCCGGCGACGGCACGCCATGACGGACCCGCTGCTGCTCACTGGCGCCCGTCTGCTCCATAGCCCGGTGTCGAACGTAGGGCCGGTCGCTTCATCAGGGGGTGATGGTGCGACCAGGCCTACGTTCGACGGCGGGCGATCCGGGCTTTTCGAAGTACTGGTGCGGGACGGGCGCGTGGTCGGCGTCGGGCCCGGCGGTACGTTCGACGGGGCCCGGGCCGTGGAGCGTCTCGATCTCGACGGGCGCACCGTCCTGCCCGGGCTTTGGGACAAGCACGTCCACCTCACGCAGTGGGCGCTGGTGCGACGCCGGCTGGACCTGTCCGGCGCACGCTCCGCCGCCGAGGCCGTGGCGCTCGTGCGCGACCGGCTCGCCGACGGGCCGCCCGAGCCGGGTACCGCCCTGGTCGGCTACGGGTTCCGGGACGGGCTGTGGCCCGACGTTCCCACCGCCGCGCTGCTCGACGCCGTGGCGGGCTCCGTCCCGGTGGTGCTCGTGTCCGGGGACCTGCACTGCGCCTGGCTCAGCACCGCGGGCCTGCGGTTCGTCGGCGTCGGCGCGCACCCCACGGGAGTGCTGCGGGAGAGCGAGTGGCTGCCGCTGGCCGCCGCAGTCGACCGGGCGCCCGACCACCTCGCCGACGCCTGGGTGGCCGACGCCGCGGCGGCGGCAGCAGCACGCGGCGTGGTCGGCGTCGTCGACCTCGAGATCACCGACAACCTCACCGCCTGGCGCCGCCGGTTCGATACTGGGTTCGGAGCCCTGCGGGTGCGGGCCGGCGTCTGGACGCCCTGGCTGGACGACGTCCTCGCCGAGGGCCTGCGCACCGGCGACGCGCTGCCCGGCACCCGCGGGCTGCTGGAACAGGGCCCGTTCAAGGTGGTCACCGACGGCTCGCTCAACACGCGCACCGCCTACTGCCACGACCCCTACCCCGGCCTGACCGGGCCCGAGGCACACGGGATCCTCTCCGTGCCGCCGGACGACCTGGTCCCGCTCATGAAGCGCGCCCACGACGGGGGCCTGCAGTGCGCGATCCACGCGATCGGCGACCACGCCAACGCCCTCGCGCTGGACGCGTTCGCGGCGACGGGCGCTCGCGGCTCGGTCGAGCACGCGCAGCTCCTCGACCACGCGGACCTCGCCCGCTTCGCCGAGCTCGGCGTGATCGCGTCGGTCCAGCCCGAGCACGCCATGGACGACCGCGACATCGCCGACCGGCACTGGGCCGGCCGCACCGGGCGCGCCTTCCCGTACGGCGCCCTGGACGACGCCGGGGCAGTGCTCGCCCTGGGCTCGGACGCGCCGGTCGCCGCCCTGGACCCGTGGGTGGCGATCGCGGCGGCGGTCAGCCGCTCACGCGACGGCCGCGAGGCGTGGCACCCCGAGCAACGGATCGGGCTGCGGACGGCGCTGGAGGCCTCGACGGACGGGCGCGGGCTGGTCCCGACAGTGGGCGGCCCGGCTGACCTGGTGGTGCTGGACGCGGACCTGCCCGCCGTCGGGCTGGGGGCTGGTGGCGAGGCTGATGCCGCCGCGGCGTCGGCCCTGCGCGAGGTGCCGGTGGCGGGCACGCTGCTGGCGGGCGACTGGACCCACAGGACGTTCTGACCCCCGACCGCTCATTCTGTCGGGCGTTCTGCCAGCTCGTAGGCGCGATCGAGCAGGTCGTACGCCGTGTCGAACCACTTCTCGTTCGCCGTCACCACGGTCCGCACGTCGGTCAACGAAGCCAGCCGGTCCCGAACGGTCACCTCGAAGCGATCGTCGCTCTCCCAGCGGATCAGCACCTCTGGTGATTTCTGGTCCTCCATCCAGTGGACGTCGTGTCCGGCGTCGAGATGATCCAGCATCCCTTGCCAGGCGGTCAGGTCCCCAGGGACGCCGAGATGGATCGGGGTCGCACCGCTCACGAACGACGTCTCGACCACGATCTCGCCGATGAACTGTTCGACCCGGCCGTCGGGGCCGCGGTCGACCTGCTGCAGCCGGAGCGCGACAAGGTTCCCTTCGCCCCCGAACCGGAACAGCTCGATGGGACGGCTCAACGTCTGGTGCGTCCGTGCGCTCTGGGTCATGGTGGTGAACTCAACCACGTACCACTGACACCGATCGTCCGAGCGCCAACGACGATCGACGAGTCCGCGGGAAGCGTCCAACGCAGCTCGTCGTCGGGGATGCTGATCGATTCGTCGACCTGAAGTCCTGTTGGCATCCGCACATGATCACACCGTCGTCGCACCCGTCAGCTTTCCACGACAGAGTGCCTACGGCGGCGTCGGTCTTTGCACTGTCGGGCCGCGTCGAACGCAGGTTTGGTCGCTCTAACAGGCCCCTTGGGGCGACTAACCCTACGTTCGGCGACTCTGTGCAGGAGCCGCGCTGATGCGTGCGGCACGGTCTCCGGGATGAGATCGTTGCGGTTGGTTCGACTACTTCTATCGGGAGGTCGTGATGAGCGAGAAAACGCTCAGGGAGCTGACGACGCAGCAGGCTGCGGACGCACTGAACGTGTCACGCCCATTCCTGATCAGCCTGCTGGACGAGGGCAAGTTTGCCTGTCGCACGGTGGGTACGCACCGGCGGGTGGGGGATTCCTCCTTGGCCGAGTACATGCGCGCCGACGACGGCGAAAGGCTCGCGGTAGTCGACGAGCTGTCGGCGGAGACCTACGACCTCAATCTGACCTGATGCTGCGCGGCTCGGGCGAGATCGTCAGCCGGCCGACCGCCGCCTAGCCACCTCCGCCGCGACCACCGGGTCCGAGCTCGGCGTCGTGACGCCGTAGCGCAGCAGGTAGCCGATCCGGGACTCCCGCACGTGCGCGGCCATCAGGGTGGCGGCCCGCTCGCCGTCCCCGGCGTCGATGGCGCCCACGATCACGCGGTGCTCGGGCCAGAGGCGCTTGCCGCGGGGCTGCACGTCGGCGGCGTAGAGCCACTCGATCTTCCACGAGAGCTGGCGCAGCAGCCGCGTCATGGTCGCGCTGCCGCTGAGCTCGGCGATCGCGATGTGGATCTGGTCGTTGATGGCGACCAGGGGGTCCAGGTCGCCGGCCGCGACGTGCGCGTCACCGGCGTCGAGCAGGGCGGCGATCTCCCGGCGGATGCGCCACCAGTCCTCGGGGCTCTCGTCGCCCGAGTAGAGCGCCGCGGCCCGGCGGGCGGCGCTGCGGGCGGTGGACACCTCCAGGGCCTCGCGCACCGCGAACAGGTCGTCGGCGTCGTGCACCGGGATCGGCGCGACCCGCGAGCCCACGTGGGGCCGCGAGTCGATGAAGCCCTCGCTCTCCAGGCCACGCAACGCCTCCCGGACCGGCACCCGCGAGACGTCGTAGCGCTGGGCCAGCGACGCCTCGGTGACGCGGGCGCCGGGGGTCAGGACGCCGGCGATGATGTCCCGCCGGATCGCGTCCTGGACGGACGCGGGGCGGCCGCCGGCAGGTACGGCGGCGGCGAGCGCGGGCTCATCGGGCGAAAGCGGCACCTGGGATGGCTCCTAGCAGGTCTCGGGTGTAGTCGGCGCGCGGGGCGTGGAACACGTCGTCGACGGACCCCTGCTCCTCGACGCGGCCTTGCCGCAGGACGACCACATTATCCGCTATGCCGCGGACCACCGCGAGGTCGTGGCTGATGAACAGGTACGACACACCCAGCCGTTCCTGCAGGTCAGCCAGCAGGTCCAGGATCTGTTCCTGGACCAGCACGTCGAGCGCCGAGACGGCCTCGTCGAGCACGAGCAGCTCCGGCTCAGGCGCGAGCGCCCGCGCGATGGCGACCCGCTGGCGCTGCCCGCCCGAGAGCTCGCCCGGGCGACGCTGGGCGACGTCGCGGGGGAGCGCCACCTGGTCCAGCAGCTCCGCGACCCGGGCCTGGCACGAGTCCCGGTCGCCGATGCCGAAGATCCGCAGGGACTCGTCGACGACCCGCTCCACCGTGTGCGTCGGGTCGAGCGACGCGTACGGGTCCTGGAACACCGGCTGCACGCGCCGCCGCAGCGCGCGCCGCTCCGCGCGGGCCGCCCCGGCGATGCTGCGCCCGTCCACGAGCGCCTCGCCGCTGGTCGGCGCCTCCAGGCCCAGGAGGATGCGGGAGACCGTGGTCTTGCCCGAGCCGGACTCGCCCACCAGGGCGGTGGTGCCGCCCCGCGGCACCGCGAACGACACGTGGTCGACGGCGCGCAGCAGCCCGCCGCGCCCGCGCACCTTGTACTCCTTGACGAGGTCACGCACGGTGACGACGTCGCCGCTCGCTTCGCCGTTCCCCTGTGCCGACGGCGGTGCGACCGCCTCGCGACCCGCGCCGCCCTCGCGCGCCTCGGCCTGCGTGACGACGGCGGCGGGCGCCGCCGCGACCAGCCGCCGCGTGTACTCGTGCTGCGGGGCGCGCAGCACCTGCTCGGGCGTGCCCTGCTCCACGATCCGGCCGTCGAGCATGACGACCACCCGGTCGGCGCGGTCGGCCGCGAGCCCCAGGTCGTGCGTGACCAGGATCATCGCGGTCCCGTGCGCCTCGGCCAGCGCCCCCAGGTGGTCCAGGATGCGCCGCTGGACGGTCACGTCCAGGGCCGACGTCGGCTCGTCGGCCAGCAGCAGCTCCGGCTCCCGGGCCAGCGCGACCGCGATGAGCACGCGCTGGCGCATGCCGCCCGAGAACTCGTGCGGGAACTGCTTGGCGCGCCGCTCGGGCTCGGGCACGCCGGCCTCGGCCAGCAGCTCCAGCACCCGCCGCCGCACGGCCGGGCCCCGCAGGCCGTCGGCGCGCAGCGCGTCGGCCACCTGGTCGCCCAGCCGCATGGCCGGGTTGAGGTTGGTCCCCGGGTCCTGCGGCACCAGGGCGATACGGCCGCCCCGGACGGCGCGCATGCGGGACTCGTCAGCGGCGGCGAGGTCCTCGCCGTCGAGGCTGATGGTGCCGCCGGTGATCCGGCCCGTTCCGGGCAGGAGCCGCAGGAGCGCGGCGACCACCGTCGACTTGCCCGAGCCGGACTGGCCCACGATCGCCACCCGCTCCCCGCGCGCGACGTCGAGGTCGACGCCGCGCACGACGGGGGTGTCGCCGTAGGCGACGTTCAGGCCGCGCACGGACAGGAGGGGTGAGTTCTCAGCGTCCTGCGGCATAGCCCTGCGCCCCTCTCGGGTTGGCGGCGGCCCCCAGGAGGCCGGTGGCCGGGTCGCGGGTCACGGCGGACAGGCGGCCCAGCGCCCAGTCGCCGGCCCGGGTCACCACATGTCCGCGGCGTTCCAGAGCGGCGATGACGTCGTCGCCGAGCCGGTCCTCGACGACCGCCCCGCCCGGCGTCCAGGTGCGGGGCCAGAACGAGCCCGGGAACGACGTCGTGTGCAGGGCCGGCGCGTCGATCGCCTGCTGCGGCGTGTACCCGCCGACGAGCACGCGCAGCAGGAACGGCAGCTGCCACTGGTCCTGCTGGTCGCCGCCCGGGGAGCCGAGCGCGATCACCGGCTCGCCGTCGCGCAGCACCAGAGTGGGGGTGAGCGTGGTGCGCGGCCGTCGTCCGGGCACCAGGGCCGACGGCGACGCCTCGTCCAGCCACGTCATCTGCAGCCGCGTGCCCAGGCAGAAGCCGAGGCCGGGGATCGTGGGGGAGGACTGCAGCCAGCCGCCCGACGGCGTGGCCGAGACCATGTTGCCCCACCGGTCCACGACGTCGATGTGGCAGGTGTCGCCGCGGGTGGCGCCGGTGTGCGAGGGGGAGTCGGGCGAGTCGCTGGTTGCGCTTGTCGAAACCGGGGTCTCGACAGGCTCGACCACCGAGGGCAGCTCGACCACCGAGGGCACCTCGACCGTCGGCTCGCCTACGCCCGCGGCCGCACCGCCCGTGGGGGCGCCGGGCAGCGACCCCGCCGGCGCGCTCGTCGCGTACTCGGTGCGCAGGGGCGGGACCGGCGGCGTCGCGCGTCCGGGCACGTCGCCCGGGCGGAGCTCGTGGCTCGCGGCGTCCGTGATCAGGGCGCGGCGCTGGGCCGCGTACTCCGCGCTGAGCAGGTAGGTGAGCGGCACGTCGTCGGAGTCGGCGGCGGGGTCGCCGTACCAGACGTCGCGGTCGGCCATCGCCAGCTTCTGCGCCTCCAGGATCGTGTGGGCGCCGAGCTCGGTGGACGGGTCGAGCGCGGCGTCGTCGAGCCCTTCCAGGATCTTCAGGGACGCGAGCAGCGCGGGGCCCTGGCCCCAGGCGCCGGTCTTGGCGATGGTGTACCCGCGGAACGTCGCGGTCGTGGCGTCCTCGTAGGAGGCCTCGAAGCCCGCGACGTCGGCGGCCGTCATGACGCCGGCGTGGTCGCCGCCGTCGGAGTGCCGGTGCGGGGTCGTGACGAACTCCTCGACGGCAGCGCCCACGCGCTCGCGCCACGCGGCGCGGGCCAGATCGATGGCCTCCGTGCGGCTCGCCGCACCGACTCCGGCCGCGACCACGGCGTCCAGCAGATCGGCGTACTCCGGGTTGGTGACGACGGCGCCGGGGGCGGGCACCTCGCCGTCGGGCAGCCAGCGGGCGGCCGAGGTGGGCCAGTGGTCGCGGAACAGGTCCGCGACCAGCGAGATCGTCGAGCTGACCCGGGCGAGCACCGGGTGCCCTTCGCGCGCGTAGCCGACGGCGTAGGCCAGCACGTCGCCCAGGTCCCAGGTGCCGTGGTCGCGCAGGAGCAGCAGCCACGCGTCCACGCTGCCGGGCACCGCCGCCGCCAGCGCGCCCGACCCCGGGACGAGGTCGAGGCCCTCGGCTCGGTAGTGCTCGATCGTGGCGCCCGCGGGCGCCGGCCCCTGGCCCACCAGGACCCGCGGCGCCGACGGCGCGTCGGCCGTCACGAAGACGCCGGTCATGTCGCCGCCAGGCCCGTTCAGGTGCGGCTCCACGACGTGCAGCACGAACGCGCCCGCGACCGCGGCGTCGAAGGCGTTGCCGCCCCGCTCGAGCACGGCCTGGGCGCTCGCGGTGGCGATCCAGTGGGTGGATCCGACCATCCCGAACGTGCCCTGCAGGTCGGGGCGGGTACTGGGGGTGGCGGGCGGGGTGAACACCGGTGGGGAGAACGACGTCATGACACTCACTTACGGTCGGTGGTCGGGTCGAGGGCGTCGCGCAGGGCGTCCCCGAGGAGGTTGAAGCCGAGGCAGGTGGCCACGATGGCCAGGCCAGGGAACAGCGCCGCGGTCGGCGCGCGGCCGAGGTACTGCTGCGCGTCGGCGAGCATGATGCCCAGGCTCGGGGTGGGCGGCTGGATGCCGAGCCCCAGGAACGAGAGCACCGCCTCGCCGAGCACCGCGGCCGGCATGATGACCGTAGCCTGCACGATGATCGCGGACAGGCAGTTGGGCAGGACGTGCTGCGCGAGGATCCGGGCGCCCGAGGCGTCCATGGCGGTCGCGGCCAGCACGAACGGGCTCTCCTTGAGCCGCATGGTCTCGGCGCGCACCACCCGCACCATGGTCGGCACCTGCGCGACGCCGAGCGAGATGGCGGCGCCCGCGAGGCTCGGCCCGTTGATGGCGGCGAGCCCCACGGCGAGGATGAGGAACGGGAACGCCAGCGTGACGTCGGTCAGGCGGGAGACGGGCCCGTCGAGCCACCGCCAGTAGCCCGCGGCCAGCCCGAGCGGCGTCCCGACGATGACGGCGAGGCCCACCGCGATCAGCCCCACCATGAGCGAGGCCCGGATCCCGTACAGCATGCGGGAGAGGATGTCGCGGCCCAGGTCGTCCGTGCCGAGCGCGAAGCCGACGGTGCCGGGTAGCTGGAACGGGGCCTCGAAGTGCACCTGCGCGGGCCCGTACGGGGCCAGCACCGGGGCGAGGATCCCGCCGAGGAGCACGATGGCGAGCATGACGCCGCCCGTGATCGCCTGCGGGGTGCGCAGGCGCGGGAGCAGGCGCCGGGGCGCCGCGAAGTCGGGCGCGAGCGCGCTCTTCTCGATGACGGTCATGAGCGCCCTCCCACTCGGATACGCGGGTCGATGACGGAGTACAGGACGTCCACGGCCAGGTTGACCAGCACGTACCCCACGGTGGTCAGCACCACGACGGCCTGGATGACCGGGTAGTCCCGCTGGAAGACGGCGTCGAGCGTGAGCTTGCCGAACCCCGGCAGGGCGAAGATCTGCTCGGTCACGACGGCGCCCGAGATCAGGCCGCCGAGCTGCAGCCCGGCGATCGTGACCACGACGATCAGGGAGTTGCGCAGCCCGTAGCGCAGCAGCACCCGGGTGCGGCCCAGGCCCTTGGCCCGCGCGGTGCGCACGTAGTCGGTCCGCATGGCCTCGATCATCGAGGCCCGGGTCTGCCGCATGATGACGGCGGCCAGCCCGGTGCCGAGGATGAGTGCGGGCAGCGTCAGGTGCACCAGCCAGCCGACGGGGTCCTCATTGAGCGGCACGTAGCCCGACGCCGGGAACAGGCCCAGCCCGATGCACAGGTACAGGATCGCGAGCATGCCGAGCCAGAAGTTCGGCACGGACAGGCTGGTCAGCGCCGCCGCGTTCGCCATCCACTCGGGCCAGCGCCCGCGGTAGCGCTCGGCGACCAGGCCGAGCACCACCCCGGACACGACGGCGACGACGATCGCGTACAGCGACAGCCAGAGCGTCACGGGCAGCGTGGCGCCGATCATGCTCGCGACCGACGCGCCGGTGCGCGTGGACTCGCCGAGGTCACCCGAGGCGGCCTCGGCGAGGAACCGGCCGTACTGCACCCAGACCGGCTGGTTCAGGCCAAGGTCGGCGCGGATCATCGCGAGCCGCTCCGGCGTGGCCTCCTCGCCCGCCATGGCGAGCGCGGGGTCGCCGGGCAGCATGCGCACGCCCAGGAAGATCACGACGGACGCCAGCAGGAGCGTGACGGCCGACTGCCCGAGGCGGGCAAGGAGGTAACGGCGCATCAGTGGTGCTCTCAGCCCTCGACGCCGTCGACGAACGCGGCGTGGCTCAGCCGAACCACGCCGTCGGCGTAGTTGGAGATGCCCGCCACGTCGCTCACGTAGCCGGTCAGGCTGCGGGTCCGGTAGAGGTAGATGATCGGGCTGTCCTCCTGGACCTGGGTGACGGCCTGCCCGTACAGCTCGGCACGCTCGGCCGGGTCGATGAGGGTGGCGGCCTCGGTGAGCAGGTCGTCGACGTCGGGGTTGCTGTAGCCGGAGTAGTTGCTCCCGGCGCCCGTGGTGAGGAAGTTGAACATGTTGCCGTGCGGGTCCACGCGGCCCGACCAGCCGAGCTGCAGCAGGTCGAAGTCGCCCTGCTCCTGGACCTCCAGCAGCGACGAGTACTCGACCGGCACGATCTCGACGTCGAAACCGCCGTCGGCGACGGACGCCTGGACCGCCTGCGCGAGGCGCAGTGTGTCCGGGGTGTTGGTCACCTTCATCTCGACCTTGTAGGGCGTCTCCACGCCCGCCTCCTCCAGGAGCGCCTTGGCACCCTCGGGGTCGTACTCGGGGCAGGCCTCGCTGGCTGCGGTGCTGAACTCGGACCAGGGCGCGACGGGCGAGCAGGCCGCGTCGAACCGGTCGTTGAAGACGGACTTCACGAGCTGCTCGCGGTCGATCGCCATCGACAGCGCCCGGCGGACGCGCGGGTCCTTGGCGATCGGGGTGTCGATCTTCCCGGGCGGTGCGCCGACGCCGTCGGTGTTGCCGACGTTGACGGTCAGCGCCTGGTAGCCCAGGGAGCCGACCTCCAGCAGGCCGACGTTCTCGTCGGCCTCCAGCTCGGCGACGTCCTGGGTCGAGACCGTGTCGGCGACCTGGACGTCGCCCGAGCGCAGGTTGGCGGCGCGGATGCTGGCGTCAGTGATGATGCGGTAAGTGATCGAGTCCAAGTGCACGTTGTCGGCGTCGTAGTACAGGGGGTCGCGCTCGACGGTGATGGAGGTCTGGGGCACGCGCTCGACGAACTTGAACGCACCGACGCAGACGGGGTGCTCGCCGAAGTCGTCGCCGGTCTTCGCGAGCTCGGTGGGCGACATGATCATGCCCGCGCGGTCCGCGAGCACGGCGGCGATCGGCGCGAACGGCGTCTCGTAGTCGATCTCGACGGTGTGGTCGTCGACGGCCTTCACGTCGGTGATCGGGCCCAGCTCACTGCGCCGCGAGGAGTCCTCCTTGGTGAGGTGGCGCTCGATCGACGTCTTCACGGCCTCGGCGTCGAACGGCGTGCCGTCCGCGAACTGCACGCCCTCCTTGAGGGGGAAGGTGACGGTGCGGCCGTCGTCGGACACCTCGGGCAGCTCGGTGGCGAGCATCGGGACGATCTCGCCCGCAGCGTCGATGTCGTAGAGCTTCTCGCACATCGTCTCCATGACGTAGCGCGTGTAGAGCGACGACGAGGTGGTCGGGTCGAGCACGTCGGGCTCGGCCGAGAGCGCCATGACGAGGTCGCCGCCTTCGCGCACGGTCTTGCCGTCGAGGCCGACGGACGTGACGTCCGCGGCGTCCTCGGCGGGGGCGGTCGCGGTCTGCACCTCCTGGCAGCCGGACAGCACGAGGGCCGCGGCGAGGAGGCCGGCGGCGGGGGCGAACGGGCCGCGCAGCCGCGGCGGCGTGGGAGGGCGCACTGGAGAATCCAATCCGGGTCTGACAGGGACGATTGCATACAATCACTATCCACACGACACGCGTGTATGCAATGTGTTGCGGTCCTGTTAAACCTGCTCGAGGCCCGAGCTGTCCCTTTCGAGCGGGTGAAAACCCTAGGTACAGTCACGCCATGGAAAAGGACAATGAGGTCACTTCACAAGAACTCACCGAGGATCCACCTCGGGCCGACGGCGCCCGGGACGGGTACGAAGGATCTGTCGAGAAGCCGCGCTGGCGGATCATCGGCCCAGGTCTCGTCGTCGCGGCGACAGGCATCGGCGCCGGTGACCTCGTCGCCACGATGGTCGCGGGCAGCAACTACGGGTACGCGCTGCTGTGGGCGGTCATCCTCGGCGTCGTCGTGAAGATCGCGCTGGTCGAGGGCGCGGGCCGCTGGTCGCTCGCCACCGGCCGCACCATCTTCGACGGCTGGAAGTCGCTCGGCCTCTGGGCCGTCGTCTACTTCGGCATCTACGTGGTGGTGTGGGGCTTCAGCTACGGGGCAGCCGCGATGTCCGGCGTCGGCCTCGCGCTGAACGGGCTGTTCCCCGGCGTCGACGTGCGCTACTGGGCGATGCTCTCCGGCGTGGCCGGCCTGCTGCTGGTCTGGTTCGGCAAGTACAAGCCGTTCGAGAACGTCATGGCCGTCCTCATCGGCGTCATGTTCGTGACGGTCGTGGGCTCGGCGGCGTTGACGACGCCCAACCTCGGCCAGATCGTGGCCGGCCTGGTGCCGATCATCCCGGACGGCGCGGTGCTGAACACGCTCGGCCTCGCGGGCGGCGTCGGCGGCACCATCACCCTGGCCGCCTACGGCTACTGGCTCGCCGAGAAGGGCTGGGACACGCCCCGCTGGATGCGCGTCATGCGGATCGACAACGCGTGGGCGTACGTCATGTCGGGCATCTTCGTGGTGTCCATGCTCGTCGTGGGCGCGGAGCTCCTGTACTCGGCGGGCCTGGCGGTGGCGGATGGCGAGGAGGGGCTCATCGACCTCGCCGACGTGCTCGCGCAGCGGTACGGGGCGTTCATGGCGCCGCTGTTCCTCGTCGGCTTCTTCGCCGCGACGTTCTCGTCGGTGATCGGCGTCTGGCACGGCGTGTCGCTCATGTTCGCGGACTTCGTCGCCACCATGCGCAACCTGCCCGGTGACGACCGGCGCCGCGGCGCGGGCGGCACCTACTACCGGGCCTACATCCTGTGGCTGACGTTCCCGCCGATGGCGCTGCTGTTCCTCGACAAGCCGATCCTGCTCGTCGTGGTCTACGGCGCGCTCGGCTCGCTGTTCATGCCGTTCCTCGCGCTGACGCTGCTGATCCTGATGAACTCGAAGGCCGTGCCGCGGCAGTGGCGCAACCGGTGGTGGGTCAACGTGATCCTCGCCCTGGTGGCCGCGATGTTCCTGTTCCTGGGCGGGAACGAGCTGGTCAAGGCGGTGGCGCCGCTCCTCGGCGGCTGACCGTGTCCGGTGGTGGGGGGTGGAGGGGCCCCGGGACGGACAACCCCGCCCCCCCGGGGCG
>NZ_JBHUUX010000088.1:0-19813 GCF_042670845.1 Promicromonospora sp. NPDC057138
ACCGGGGGGTCGCTCTTGTCGAGACCAGGCCTCGACAAGCTCGACCACCGGTTGCGGCTGGCGCTGCTCAGGCTCAGCCGAGGGCCGAAGCCTTCTCGACGGCCTCGTCCCAGGCCTTGTCGGCGTCCTGCGACTTCGAGACGTCGACGCGGTTGAGCGCGTTGGTGACCTCGTCACGGATGGCGAAGTAGTGCGCGCCCTTGTAGGGGGCGCCGTCGATGGCCTGGGCGCGGGTGGAGAAGATCTCGCCCACCGGTGCGTCGTTGAAGAACTCGTTGGTCGAGCTCTGGACGGCCTCGGACTCCTGCGCCTCGATCTGCGACGGGAACGTGCCCGCCGACTCGAAGGCCTTGGTCTGCTGCTCCGGCGCGGTGAGCCACGCGGCGAGCTCCTTCGCGGCCTCGGTGTTCTTGCCCGAGGCGGGGACGGTCAGGAACGAGCCGCCCCAGTTGCCGCCGCCGCCGGGGAAGACGTTGGCGACGTCCCAGCCCTTGACGCCGCCGGCGCGCTCCTCGATAGCACCGGTCATCCAGCCGGGGCAGAGCATCGTGGCGAAGCCGTCCTTCTGGAAGGCCGCGTCCCAGTCGCCGTCCCACTGCGTCAGGCCGGCCGACAGGCCGTCGTCGACCGAGCCGATGATCTGGTCGTAGATGTCCTTGACCTCGGTGTTGGTCGCGAGGTCCTTGGGCTCGCCGGTCTCCGCGTCCTCGAACGCGGCGGGGAGCTGGTTGACCATGCCCTGGAAGGTGCCGCCGACACTGTCGTACCAGGGGACGTCGGACTCCTTCACGAACTCGCGGCCCGCGGCGAAGTAGTCCTCCCAGGTCGCGTCGTCGCCGCCGAGGAGCTCGGCGACCTCCTCGCGGTCGGTCGGCAGGCCGGCCGCCTTGAACAGGTCGGAGCGGTAGCAGATGGCCTCAGGGCCGATGTCGGTGCCGTAGCCGATGACCTTGCCTTCCGGCGTCGTCGCCTGCTGGACCTTCCAGTCCACCCAGCGGCCGTCGAGCTCGGGGTCGGCCAGGTCGGTGAACAGGTCGGGGTACTGCGTGAGCTCCGGCAGCCAGTCGACCTCGATCGCCTCGATGTCAGCCAGGCCCTCGCCGCCGGCGGCGAGCTTGGTGGTCAGGTTGCTACGAGCGTCGTCGCTGGTGGCAGCCGTGACGGGCTCGACCGTGACGTTCGGGTGCTCCTTGGTGTACTCGGCGAGCAGCTCGTCCGTGTAGCCGAAGTCGTTGAACGTCGCGACCTTGAGCGTGATGGGACCGTCGTCGCCGGATCCGGCTTCAGGCTCGTCGGACCCACCGCAGGCGGTGAGTGCGAGGGCGATAGCGGCGACACCGGCGGTCGCCTGGAGGGTGCGGGCGGCGGCGCGCCGCGTGGGTCGGGTACTGCTCAGCACTGGGGACTCCCTTGTCGTGCGGTCTGGGTCGTACGGGTCGTGCTCGGTGCGGTCGCGTGACGTGGGGGCACGTCGGCGTACCAGCGTTGGAAGCGCTCCCACCATCATGGTGTGGTAGCGCTCCCACGGGCACTGATCGTTGCGCCGCACGTGCGTCATGTCAAGGGAGGCTGTGGGCGAACCCTGCCTCGCTCATTGCTGCAGCCGGATGTCCCCGACGGTCTGCACCGCCTGGTTCCAAGCGATCTCCGGACTGTTGCTGCCGGTGTCCACCGCTGTCAGCGCGTTGTTGACCTCGTCGCGGATCGCGAAGTAGTACGGGCCCTTGTACGGCGCGCCGTCGATGGACTGGGCGCGGGCGGTGAAGATCTTGCCGACCGGGGCGTTGTTGAAGAACGGGTTCGTGTAGGTCTGGACGGCCTTCGACCCCTGCGCATCGATCTGCGACGGGAACGCGCCGGCGGCGGCGAAGGCCCGCGTCTGCTGCTCGGGTGCGGTCAGCCACTTGGCGAGCTCCTTCGCCTCCTCGGGGTAGACGCCCGCGGACGGGACCGTCAGGAACGAGCCGCCCCAGTTGCCGCCGCCACCAGGGAAGACGTTGGCGACGTCCCAGCCCTGCACGCCCGCCGAGTACGACTCGATCGGGCCCATCATCCAGCCGGGGCAGAGCATCGTCGCGAACGCGTTCGACTGGAACCCGGCGGACCACTCCGGGGACCACTGCACCAGGCCGGCCGAGAGCCCGTCACTGATGGCGCCCGTGATCTGGTCGTAGACCGCGCGGACCTCGGCGTTGGCCGCCAGGTCGGTCGGCCGCATGGTCGCCGGGTCCTCGAACGCGGCGGGAAGCTGGTTGATCATGCCCTGGAAGGTGCCGGTGGCGCCGTCGAACCAGGCGACGTCGGACTTCTCCGCGAACTGGCGGCCCACCTCGAAGTAGCGCTCCCATGTGGCGTCCTTGCCGCCGAGCAGGTTCGCGACCTCCTCGCGGTCGGTCGGCAGACCGGCCGCCTCGAACAGGTCGGAGCGGTAGCAGATGGCCTCGGGGCCGATGTCGGTGCCGTAGCCGAGGAGCTTGGCGTCCGGCGTCGTGGCCTGTGCCACCTTCCAGTCCACCCAGCGCTTGTTGACCTCGGGGTCCGTCAGGTCCTCGAAGAGCTCCGAGTGCCGCATCAGCTCGGGCATCCAGTCGACCTCGGCGGCGACGACGTCGGCGAGCTCGGAGCCGTCCCCCGTGGTGGTCGCCTTGAGCATCTGCAGGCGGGCCTCGTCCGAGGTGGGGGCCACGATGTGCTCGACGGTGACGTTCGGGTGCTCCTTGGTGTACTCGGCGAGCAGCTCGTCCGTGTACCCGAAGTTGTTGAACGTCGACACCGTGAGGGTGATCGGGGCGTCGTCCCCTTCGGGGCCCGCGGGGCTCTGCCCCAGGAGCGAACCGCAGGCGGTCAGGGGCAGGACGAAGACCGCGAGCGTGGCAAGGGCTGCGCGTCGGGGATGGACGGTCCGGCTTCGGACCGGTCCGTTTTTGCTGGGCACTGGTACTCCTCGTGATCGGGACGCTGCGTGTCGGCGCGTGAGAGCGATATCAGAGCACAAACTTGCCCACATCCGACACGAATGTTCGCTCAGGATGTAGCACTCGCCGCGGAAAATCGGCAGTGGCTGAGCGAACGTCATGTTCCACAGGTGAAACGTTGTCCGAAATGCCGAGGTTGTGCCAGGTTGACTGAAGGTTGGTCTGGAGATGGCCCTGCCGCAATGCCCGGCGTGGCCGACAGGGGCGTCCCCGGAGGGGGCGTCCGGAGCGGGGTGGCTAGGCCGTTCCCGTGTGCTTGCCGGCGAGCCAGTCGCGGCCCGCCTCGGCCTCGGTCTCGAGGGTGCTGCGGACGGCGCTGACCGCGGCCTCCTCGATGACCGTGCCGAAAAGGGGCACCGTCGCCCGTACGTCGCCCGCATAGGTCAGGCGGGTCCCGCCGTCGGGCAGCGCGGCGAGGGCCGCGGTGGCGGTGACCCGCACCGGCGCGCCCAGGATCTCGAGGGCCACCGTGCCGGTGCGCCGCCCCTCGGACGCCGCCTCCCAGGCCTCGGCCTGGCGGATCTCGAGGTGCGCACCCACGAACGGGCGGGCCTGCACGGGAATGATGTCGGTCGGGAGGGTTCGGCGGACCACCACGGTGAAGCCGGTGGCCGCGGTGCCCGTGACGTCGGCCTGCTCCACCACGCCGTTCACGGATCCGGTGGAACGCTGGGCACGCCACCGCACGAACGACTCGTCGGCGAGCATCGCGGAGACGTCGTCGATGTTCGCGGGGAACGTCAGGTCCACGGTCAGGTGCACGGGCTTTCCTCCTCGCGCCGACGGGGCATGCCGGTGGTGGAACTCTATCTGAAGCAATACGCGCGCCCGATACGCGCGAACGCTGCACGGGCAGGGGGTACGCGGTGCACCCGCATCGGGCCATGGGGTGGTTCCGGCATAGGCTGGGGCGCGTGTCCGCGATGAGTGACCTGATCCTTGAGCACGCCGACCTCGAGCCGGCCGACGTCGAGTGGCTGCATCTCCTGGTCGGCGACTGGCAGGTGGTCTCGGACCTGGCGTTCGCGGACCTCGTGCTGTGGCTGCCCACCGCCGACGGGCGGTTCATCGCGATCGCCCAGTGCCGCCCCTCGACGGGCGCGACCGTGCACTACGACGACATCGTCGGCTCGTTCGCCCCGGAAGGGCAGCGCCCGCAGCTCGCGAAGGCGATGGCCGAGGCCAAGGCGCAGCGCGCCCGGGAACCGCGCTGGTTCGGCGCGTACGCGGTGCGGGAAGAGGCGATCCCCGTCGTCCACAAGGACACGGCGATCGCGGTGATCGCGCGGCAGACGAACCTGGGCTCGGGCCGGACGCCGTCGCGCCTGGAGCTCAACTACGTCGAGGCCGCCGACGACCTCGTGGCGATGATCCCGCGCGGCGAGTTCCCGCTGCCGAACGCGGCGACCGGCTCGCGCCGCGGCGCACCGCGCGTGGGCGACGGCCTGATCCGCCTCAACTCCGAGGGCGAGGTGCTGTACGCGAGCCCGAACGCGCTGTCGTGCTTCCACCGGCTCGGCGTGATCGGGCCGCTGGTGGGCCAGTCGCTCGTCGAGGTGACGGCGGACCTGGTGGAGCAGCTCAAGCCCGTCGACGAGTCGCTGCCCCTGGTGGTCATGGGCCGCGCGCCGTGGCGCACCGACATCGAGGCGCACGGGGTGTCCCTGTCGCTGCGGGCGATGCCCCTGACGGACCGCGGCCAGCGCATCGGCGCCGTCCTGCTGTGCCGCGACGTGTCGGAGCTGCGGCGGCGCGAGCGCGAGCTCATCACCAAGGACGCGACGATCCGCGAGATCCACCACCGGGTCAAGAACAACCTGCAGACCGTGGCCGCGCTGCTGCGGCTGCAGGCCCGGCGCATGGACGTGCCGGCCGCGAAGGAGGCGCTCGAGGAGGCGATGCGGCGCGTCTCGACCATCGCGCTGGTGCACGAGAGCCTCTCGCAGACCCTGGACGAGCAGGTCGAGCTCGACGACATGGTGGGCCGGGCGCTGCGCCTCACGGCCGACGTCGCCTCCGCGGGCACGTCAGTACGGACCGTGCGTACCGGCTCGTTCGGCATGGTCCCCGCGCAGGACGCGACGCCGCTCGCCCTCGTGCTCACGGAGCTGGTCACCAACGCCGTGGAGCACGGGTTCGTGGGGCGCACCGTCGGCACGGTGGAGATCGGCGTGGAGCGGGAGAACTCCGACCTACGGGTGGTCGTGGCCGACGACGGCATCGGGCTGCCCGAGAACGGCGGTGCGGGCGGGCGCGGTCCCGGCAGCGGGCTGGGGACGCAGATCGTGCGCACGCTCGTCACGAACGAGCTCGGCGGAACCATCGAATGGTCGACCCGCGAGGGCGGCGGCACCCAGGTGGAGCTGCAGCTGGTGCTGCGCGTCGCCGATTCGGCACGGGCCTGAACCGGTCCCGACTGAGCAGGGTCCGGACCGGGACGCGGCTGAACCGAGAAAGAAATACGCGAGCCGCGCCCGAGCGAAGGGGGAGTGCTCGGGCGCGGCTCGCGGAGAAGCGTTGCGGGAAAGTCAGCCCGCGCGACGAGCGCGCGCGGTGCGGCGCTTGAGCGCGCGGCGCTCGTCCTCACTCATACCGCCCCAGACGCCGGCATCCTGGCCGGACTCGATCGCCCACTTGAGGCAGGTGTCGACGACGTCGCAGCGACGGCACACTGCCTTGGCCTCCTCGATCTGCAGCAGGGCGGGGCCCGTGTTGCCGATCGGGAAGAACAGCTCGGGGTCCTCTTCGAGGCATGCTGCGCGGTGGCGCCAGTCCATGGTCACGTACTCCTTGGAAGGAACTACCCGCCGTCCGGCTCGCCGCGTGGGAGCATCGTCGTCGTGCGTCTGGGGCGCGCAGGTCTGGTTATGGATCGTTGTGCGATCCCTGTGCGCCAGACGGCGACCGACGGGGGTTCGTTCGGGGTGTGGTGGATTGCTGTATCTAGGTTCACACGCTCGTGAACGCTCGCACAAGGGGTTACGGCGAAGTTTCTTGGCAGTGAACCCTGAGGTATCCGTCACACTATTGTGAATAGCCCACTCATCAGTATCCTAGTACGTCGTGCCAGTACTGGAAGCCTTTTTCGCGCCTCGTGTCCCCGTGTTTCTTCGTGCCCTCTTGATCGGCGTCCTGGTCGAGGTGATCGGCCTCGTTGCTCTGGCTGTGGTGCTACTTGGTGAACTCATTGCGGGTGGTTCCACATCCCTCGGTGTGAGTCTCTTTCTGGTGCTCTTCCTCCTGGGCGTTGCCTGGGCTCTTGCCATGTCGTGCCGAGCGCTTCTCGCCGGACGCCGCTCCGGCCGTGGACCCATCGTGACCTGGCAGCTCTTCCAGGTCATCGGATCGGTTGCGGCGATCGGGAGCGGGACCGGGATCACCGTCGCGGGAGGCTGGGCGGCGCTCGTGATCGCGCTCGCCGTCGGCGCGCTGCTCATGACGCCCTCCGTCGTGGCGGCGACCTCGGGGACCGGCTCCGCGGACTGATCCCGGGCTCCACCTGCGCGTCGTCCGGCTCCAGCACCTGGCACAGCACCGGATCGCCCCGGCCGCACCATGCGGCCCGGCCCGGCGGGCCTCCCGAGCCCGCGAGCAGCACCGGAGCCCCGAGCACGACGTCGGCCGCGCGGTCGGTGCCGAGCAGCACCAGGCGCGGCCCCACCCGCGACGCCAGGCCACCCACCGATGGGCCGTCGGCCGAGAGGGCGAACGCGGGTCCCGACCGCAGCGCCGCGGCCGGCAGCGTGCCGCGCACGTCCTCGGCGCCGTCGACGAGCACGAGCGCGCGGTCCCTGGGCGCCCGGTCGGCGTCGGAGCCGGTATTCGCGCTCTTGTCGGAGCTGCTGCCGGGGTCCGGGCAGGCGTCGGACAGGACGCGCGCCATCGCCTCGGCGTCGTCCGGGTGGACGGTCCCGCCGTAGCCGGGGTGGTGCCGCAGGGGCGCGAGCGCGGCGGCGTCCCGCGCGATGCCGTGCACCGCCCAGCCGCGCTCCAGGGCGGACAGCGCGACGGCGACCAGCGCCGTGGTGCGCCCCGAACGGGCCCGCCCGAGGATCGCGAGGTGGCCGTCGGCCGGATCCCAGGTCACGGTAGTGCGGCGCTGGTGGTCCGGGTCGTCGCCGACCGCGAGCGCGAGACCGCTCCGGTCCCGCCGGGTGGCCGGGGGCAGGTCCGCGACGGTGGCCCGGCGGGGGAGAGCCGGCAGCCAGGGCGGGGCGCCCGGGGCGTGGCCCATCGCGCGGGCAGCGCCACGGGCCGCGTCGACCAGGAGCGTCGCGGCGTCCGGTGTGGAGGTGCCGGGGGTGGTCGTCGGCAGTACGGGTACGGGGCGCCCGGCCCGGGCCGGGGCCCGGCGTACGAGTGGCATCTCGGCCTCGCGCGGGGCGGTGGCGTGCGCGCACTGCAGCAGCACGGGCGGCGCCGAACCCAGGCGTAGCACCGCCCGGCCCGGCGTCCCGGCGGGGATCCGCGCCGCGGCCGGATCGTCGAGCACGTCGCGCGACTCCAGGGGGTCGGTGACCCGGAGCGCGAGGCGCGCGCTGACGTTGGCCCGCAGGTCAGGTCCCACTGCTCCGCCCGGCCGCTGCGTCGCGAGCACCAGGTGCACGCCGAGCGACCGTCCCTGCGCCGCGACGCGCAGGAGTGCGGGCAAGAACTCGGGCAGGTCGTCGGCCAGGGCGCGGAACTCGTCGATCACCACCACCAGCCGGGGGAGCGTTCCGCGCGGTAGCGCGGTGACGTCGGGCACGGCGTGGGCGGCGAGGACGCGCTCGCGGCGGCGCAGCTCCGCCCGCAGCCCGCCGAGCGCTCGCGCCGCGAGCCCCGGTTCGAGGTCGGTGACCTGGCCGACCACGTGCGGCAGCGCCGGGCACGCGCCGAGGCTCGCGCCGCCCTTGAAGTCCACGAGCACGAGGGCGAGGTCGGCCGGTGACCGGGTCAGGGCGAGCCCGAGCAGGAGCGTCTGCAGCAGCTCCGACTTGCCCGATCCGGTGGTGCCCGCGACGAGCAGGTGCGGTCCGTCGCGGACGAGGTCGAGGCACACGGGCGTGCCGTCGGCGCCGATGCCGAGCGGCACTGCCCAGCCGCGTGCGTCGGCCCATCGTGCCGCCAGCGCTTCCGGTCCCGGCACCTGTGCGAGCCCGTGCGCCCTGGTCAGGGGCACGACGTCGGGCAGGCGCGAGTCCTCGGGCTGCCCGGCGGCGGCGGTCCGGCCGAGGCTGGCAGCGCCGGCGAGCAGCCGGGCCAGGTGCTCGGCCCACTCGGCCGTGACGCCGACGAGCGGCACCGTGCGCGCCGCGCCGTCCGGCCCGGTGATCCGGACGCGGCGGGCGTCGAGCACCCGCGCCACCGCACGGCATCCGGGCGGGACCGTCCCGACGGACACCATCAGGTCGACGTCGGGCGGGCCGGTGGGTCCCGGCGCGCCGGCCGCCCGGAGGCCCGCGGCGCGATCGAGGACGCCGCACGCCGCGCCGTCCAGCACCAGCACGCGCGGCCCACCGGCCGGGAGCCACCGGGCCCAGGACCAGCCCGGTGCGTGCTCCCCGACCAGCACCTCCGCGCCCCGGGCGGCGAGCCGGGCGACGAGCGCGCGGGCGACGGCGCGGGCCGGGCCGTCCGGCCCCAGCACGGCGACGGCGCCGTCGTGCAGCAGCGGTTCCCAGGGGTCGTCGTGCGGCGCCGACAGGAGGTGTGCTCCTGGCCCGGGCAGGACGCCGAACGGGCCGGGCGCGCGGGCGGTGGCACGAGCCGCCGTCGTCGTCGCTGCTGCGGTCCAGGCGTCCTGCGCCGCCGCCCAGGCGCCCGGCGAGACGTGGAGCGCGGCGTGCGCGAAGGCCAGGAGCCCGGCCGGACCGGGCAGCTCCCGCGGCCGGTTGCGCACGCCCGGGCCGGCCGCCGCGCGCTGCCGGGCCGCCCGCAGCTGCGGGAGCGTCACAACCAGGCCTACCAGCGCAAACACCGCCAGGAGGGGCTGGCGCAGGGCGGCGGCGAGACCCAGCGACGCGATGGCGGG
This sequence comes from Promicromonospora sp. NPDC057138, assembly GCF_042670845.1. Taxonomy (NCBI): domain Bacteria; kingdom Bacillati; phylum Actinomycetota; class Actinomycetes; order Micrococcales; family Promicromonosporaceae; genus Promicromonospora; species Promicromonospora sp. NPDC057138. Next base: position 8,989 of record NZ_JBHUUX010000088.1, read on the forward strand.
CAGCAGCGTGAGCGCCCACGGGACGCCGCTGGGCGCGGGCTCGGGACGGGGTGCGAGCCACGTCGCGGGACCGCCCGTCCGACGGATCGCGAGGCGCCCGTCCGGGCGCAGCCGGACCCAGGCGCGGAGCGCGGCCCACAGCCCCTCGGCACCGACCACCGTCCCGGCGTCGGGCCCGGCCGCCCGGGCGACGAGCCAGGGTTTGCCGGCGTCGGACCAGGGGCCGGGGCCGGGTAGCGGCGCGTCTCGCGGCACGCCGGCGCGCCCCATAGGGGCGACGCGGAGCTCGGCGCCGGGCAGGAGCGGCCGCTCGCCGACCACCCGCTCGTCGGTCAGGCGCTCGCGGTCGACCGCGAGCGCCGCGTACCGCAGCTCCGGACGGCGGGTGAGCGCCGCCAGCGGTGCGCGCACGTCGGCCAGGCGTGCGCCGGGGCGCAGCAGCACGTCCTCTCCGGGGTGCAGGGTCACGCGCACCGCGCAGTCGGACGCTCGGGGTCGGGTCATGCCGTCCAGCCTCCCCCCGCACTCGCCCGGATCGAGGCCACAGCAGGGGTTCCTGTGCACAACTCGCGTTTCCACAGGCCCGGCGTCGTGCTCGCTACGGCACAACCCCTGGGGGAGTGCCCCTACCCGGGCCCGACCAGACGTACGACCAGGGGATGACACGGTCCGGCAAGGATCAGGCTGACACCCGATGTCGCGAGGCCGCCCGCCTCCGTAGGTTCGTTGATGCCGGCCGAACCGGGGCAACCCGGCAAGGCCGGACCACTTCCGGGCGGCAGGCGGGGCACCTTTCCCACGTGCATTCGTCCGGTGCGAGCCGCCACCGGCGACCCGCCTGCAGCACCCAGCACCCTCAACTAACGAGGAGAAAACTCGTGGACACCACCGTGTACGTCCCGACGGACCAGCCGGCCACCGCGTCGGACTTCGCCGCCCGTGCCGTACGGGCCCGGAGCCTGAGCAAGACGTATGGCAAGGGCGAGGCGATAGTGCGTGCCCTGGATGGTGTGGACGTCGACTTCGAGGAGGGGCGGTTCACGGCGATCATGGGCCCGTCCGGTTCGGGGAAGTCGACCCTGATGCACCTGCTGGCGGGGCTGGACTCCGCGACGACTGGGCAGGCGTTCCTGGGGACCACGGAGATCACGGGCCTGAACGACAAGGCGCTGACGCGGTTGCGTCGGGACCGGGTCGGGTTCGTGTTTCAGCAGTTCAACCTGTTGCCGATGTTCACGGCCGAGCAGAACATCACGCTGCCGGTCGAGCTGGCCGGTGGGTCGGTGGACCGGGCGTGGTTCGAGACCCTGGTGACCACGCTGGGGCTGGCGGGCAGGTTGACGCACCGGCCGGGTGAGCTGTCGGGTGGGCAGCAGCAGCGGGTCGCGATCGCGCGGGCGTTGATCGCGCAGCCCGACGTCGTGTTCGCCGACGAACCGACGGGGAACCTGGACTCGCGTTCGGGCGCGGAGGTGCTGTCGTTCCTGCGCCGGTCGGTGCGGGAGCTGGGCCGGACGATCATCATGGTCACCCACGACCCCTCCGCGGCGGCGTACGCGGACCGGGTGGTGCTGATCGCGGACGGTCGTATCGCGGGCGACATCAGCGACCCGACGCCGGAGTCCGCCATGGCCGGCCTCGACGCCCTCCGCACGCTGGAGCCCGCCGTCATCGGCGGCCCCGCCGGAGCCGCCGGTGCCACAGCACCCACCACTTCGCGGACGGGTGCGTGATGTCGACCAGGTACCCCACAGCGCGCCTGACCCTGGCGCAGATGCGCCGCAGCACCGGGCGGCTCATGTCCGCCGGCGTGGCGATCGTCATCGGTACCGCGTTCGTCGCGGCCACGCTCCTGGCGGGCAACATCATCACCGGAACCACCTACGACCAGGTCGCGGCCCAGTACGCCGACGCCGACCTCGTGGTGTCCGACAACGGCGGCACCATGACGCGGGCCGACGTCGACGCCGTGCGGGCCGCCGCCGGCGTCGGCGCGGCCGACGGGCTCCAGGAGACGTACACCGAGCTCAACCACGGCGGCAGGTCGATCTACCAGTCGCTGGTCGCGCGGGCCTCCGACCCCCGGCTCTCCCCGCTCGTGCTGGCCGACGGCGCGTGGCCCGACAGCCCCGGCGGCATCGCGCTGCCGGCGGACGTCGCTGAGCGGCTCGACATCGGCGTCGGCGACACCGTCTCGTCCACCCGCTGGGTGCTGGACGACGAGCCCACCGTCGAGGAAGACGGCACCGAGTACTACGACGGCCAGGAGGTCACCGAGGAGCTGACGGTCTCCGGCCTGGTGGACGACCCGTACAAGGCCTACGCGATGAGCGGCGGCATGGGGGTCATCACGCCCGAGGCCATGGCCCAGCGGATCGCCGACGAGCGGGAACCCGGCGAGTCGGAGGCCTACTCGGCGATCGTCGTGGCGCTCGACCAGGCCGGTGACCCGGGCGCCGTCGAGGCGGCGCGGGACGCGCTCGCCGCGGCGGTCCCGTCCGCCACCGGCGTCGAGACCACGCAGGAGTACGCCGAGGGCGTCGTGGCGGGCATCTCGGGCGGCCAGAACACCATCTTCCTCGTGTTCGTCCTGGCCTTCGCCGGCGTGTCCCTCGTGGTCGCGGGCCTGGTCATCGCCAACACCTTCCAGGTGCTGGTGGCTCAGCGGTCGCGCACCCTGGCGCTGCTGCGCTGCGTCGGCGCGGGCACCGGCCAGCTCTACCGGAGCGTCCTGCTCGAGGCGGCGGTCCTCGGCCTGCTCGCCTCGCTGGCGGGCGTGCTCCTCGGGTGCCTGCTGGTGCAGGCGGGTCTGCTGATCGTGCCGGCCTTCGACCTCGCCGTACCGCTGCCGGAGACCATCACCGTGAGCGTGCCCGTCGTGCTCCTGCCCCTCGCCGTCGGCGTCCTGGTGACGCTCGCCGCCGCGCTGGCCCCGGCACGCGCCGCCGCCCGCGTGGCTCCGCTCGCCGCCCTGCGGCCGACGGACGCGCCCACGCTGCGCGGCGCCGGCCGGGTCCGGGCGGTGCTGGCAGGCCTCGCCACCTTCGGCGGGCTCGCCGTCCTGGCCGGCGGGGTCGCCCTCGGGATGGGCGGCAGCGCGGACGTCGGCGTGCTCGCTGCGGTGCTCGGCGGGTCCGTCTCGCTGGTGGGCGTCATCGTCGGCGCGGTGTTCTGGCTGCCCAGGGTGGCCGCCGGCGTCGGCCGCCTGATCGGCACGACTGGCCCCTCCGCCCGCCTCGCGGCGGCCAACACGCTGCGCAACCCGCGCCGCACGGCCGCGACCGCCACGGCGCTGCTGATCGGCGTCACGCTCGTCTCCATGATGACGACGGGCGCCGCCAGCGCCCGGCTCGCGATGGACGACGAGCTCGACGCCCAGTACCCCGTCGACCTCCAGGTCTCCTCCACGTCCTATGACGACGGCGGAGACCCCGTCGTCCTCCCGGGCACCGTGACCGACGCCGTGCGTGAGGTCGCCGACCTGCGCGCCGTGGCCGAGGTGACCACGGCCACCGCGGAGGTCGCCGGCGACGCCGGTTCGGTCCTGCCGGTGGTCGCCGCGACCCCCGAGGCCCTGCGGTCGGTGCTCAACACGCCCGGCGACGTCGCCTCGGTGCAGCGCGGCACGCTGCTCCTGCCCGACCAGGCCGCCACGGACTACGGCCTGGAGGGGCGCGACACCATCACGCTCACCGGACCGGCCGGCAAGGTGACGCTCGACGTGGTCACGAGCGACCTGCGCGCCTCCGCCGCCTACCTCACGCCCCTCGACCTGGCCGCGTTCACCCCGAACGCGGGCCCGAACGCCCTGTGGGCGGGCGTCGCGGAGGGCAGCGACCCCACCGACGCCGTCGCCGCCGTGCAGGACGCGGTGGCCGCTACCGACGAGGCGGTGGAGGTGACGGGCGCCGTCGTCCAGCGGCAGGCCTACCAGCAGGTGATCGACGTGATCCTCGGGATCGTGGTCGGCCTGCTCGCCGTGGCCGTCGTGATCGCGCTGATCGGTGTGGCCAACACGCTGTCGCTGTCCGTCATCGAACGCACCCGGGAGAACGCCATGCTCCGCGCGATCGGGCTGTCCACGGGACAGCTGCGGGCCACCCTCGCCATCGAGGGCATGCTGATCGCCGGGGTCGGGGCGGTGCTCGGGATCGTGCTGGGCCTCGTGTACGGCTGGGCGGGCGCGGCCTCCGCCCTGTCCTCCGTCGGCGCCGTGCCGTTCGTGGTCCCGTGGGCCGACGTCGCGGCAGTCGTCGGCGTCGCCCTGGTCGCCGGGCTCGTCGCCTCGGTGGTACCGGCCCAGGCAGCGGTCCGCACCCGTCCCGTGGCGGCGCTCGCCGGGGAGTAGCCCCTCCTGCCGCTCGTTGAGTGCTGGGTATCTGCGGACTGCTGCACGGTATGTCCGCAGATACCCAGCACTCAACGAGCTAGGAGCCCGGGCGGACCAGGCCTGTTTCGTAGGCCGTCACCACTGCCTGCACGCGGTCGCGCGCGTTCAGCTTCGACAGGATGCGCCCCACGTGCGTCTTCACCGTCGCCTCGGCGACGAACAGGTCGCCGGCGATCTCCGTGTTCGACCGCCCCCGCGCCATGAGCACCAGCACCTCGCGCTCCCGCCCCGTGAGGCCGGCGAGCGCCTCCTGCGGCCCGGCCGCCTCGTCGGGCGGCAACGCGGTGACCAGGCGTTCCATCAGCCGCCGCGTGGACGACGGCGCGATCACCGCGTCGCCCTGGTGCACCGTGCGGATCGCCGTGAGCAGCTCCTCCGGCTGGGCGTCCTTGAGCAGGAAGCCGCTGGCCCCGGCCCGGATCGCGTCCAGCACGTACTCGTCCAGGTCGAACGTCGTCAGCACGACGACGCGAGGGTCGCCCGCCGCGGCCCGGCCGCCGTCGGCCAGGAGCGCCCGGGTCGCGGAGAGGCCGTCCATCCCAGGCATGCGCACATCCATCAGCACGACGTCGGACGCCGTGGTGCCGAGCAGGTGCAGCGCGTCCCGGCCGTCGTCGGCCTCGACCACCACCTGGAGGTCGGGCTGCGAGTCGATCACCATGCGCAGGCCCGCGCGGACCAGGGGCTGGTCGTCGACCAGCGCGACGCGCACCGGTCCGTCGGGGGCGCCGGGGGCGTAGGTCATCGTGCTCCTCGTGTGTTGTTCAGGTCGTTCAGGTCGGCCTGGTCGGTGCGGTCACCGTCCGGTTCGGACGCCGCGTTGGCGGGCACGGCGTCCGGCCGCGCCTCGGGCGACGCGTCGGCCGCACCGCCAGGCGCGCGGTCAGCCGCAGGGTCGGGCAGCTGCGCGGACACCCGCGGGATCGGCACCACGAACCGCACGGAGAACCCGCCGCCCCGGCGGGGACCGGCGGCGAGGGTGCCGCCGAACATCTCGGCGCGCTCGCGCATCCCGAGCAGACCGTACCCGGGAGTGAGCGCCGGCTCGTCGGAGCCGGGCGCACCAGCGGCCGCGAGGCCACGCCCGTCGTCGTCCACCCGCAGCTCCACCTCGCCCTCGCCCCAGCGCACCAGGATGGTGACGGCGGGCCGCGGGCCGGCGTGCTTGCGCACGTTGGTGAGCGCCTCCTGGCAGACCCGGAACAGCGTGAGCCCGACCCCGGGCGGCAGGCGTCGCTCGACGCCCACGCGGGCCCAGGAGACCCGCATGCCGTCGTCGCGCGCCTGCTCGACCAGGTGGCCGATGTCGGTGGCATCGGGCTGGGGCCGCAGCGGGGCGGCACTGGTGGACGCCGCGGCCGAACCAGGAGCGACCGTCCCCGCAGCGACCGGCGCCCCAGCGGCGCTCGCGGGCGGCGCGGTTCCCGCGCTCAGCCCGGCGGCGCGGCCGCTCGGCACCGGCGGCGCGGGCCGGGCCGGAGCGCCGTCCGGCGCGACCAGGCCGAGCGGCACGCTGCTGCCTGGCTGATCCTCCCGCAGCACGCCGAGCAGGCGGCGCATGTCGGCCAGCGCCGCGCGACCGGTCTCCGCGATGGTGCCGAGGGAGCGCTGGGCGGCGGCGGGGTCGGCGTCCGCGGCGTATCGCCCGCCGTCGGCCTGCGCGATGACGACGGAGAGGGAGTGGGCCACGATGTCGTGCATCTCGCGGGCGATGCGCGCGCGCTCGGCGGCCGTGGCGATCCGTGCCTGCTGGTCGCGCTCGATCTCGAGGCGCTCGGTGCGGTCGCGCATGGCCACGAGCATCGCCCGCCGCGACCGGCGCACCAGGCCGAACGCGAAGGCGCAGGCCAGGAACGTCATGATCGTGACGGCCGGCGCCCCGGCGGCCAGCGGCGACATGCCGTCGTTCCGGAAGAAGCTCGCGAGACCGTACGTCGCCGACCCGACCACGGCCATCCCGCAGGCCATCAGGTACGCCCACGGCGGGCCGTAGACGGTGACGCAGTAGAGCGACACCAGCACCGCCACGAAGTTGGCCGGGAGCACGATCGCCATGCCGAGCACCGTGAGCTGCAGCATGCACACCACGAAGATCGCCACGCACGACGCGACCGGCCGGGTACGGCACCAGGGCAGCGGCGCGAGCACGGCGGCGGAGACGAGCGTCATCGGCACCCCGCCAGGGCTGTCGGGGTAGTAGGTCGAGACCGCCATGACGATGGTGACCACGCCGACGAGCACCGTCGCGCCGAGGTCGGTGAGGAACCGGTACCGCTCCGACCACTGCGCCAACCGCTCGTACCAACCCATGCAGGTCAGCGTAGGTCGAACCGTTGCGCGGGCGCGTCATACCGTGGTAGCACTTGCGCCATAGCTTCCTCAGCCGAAAGGATTCGGTAGGGCATTCGATACGTGGGTGCCCGGGTAGCGCCAGAGCGTCGGTTATGCCCTACGATGGCGAAATGACTCACGTACTCCTAGCCGAAGACGACCCGGCCATTGCCGAGCCGTTGGCACGAGCGCTCTCCCGTGAGGGATACGACGTCGTCGTGCAAGGAACCGGCAAAGGTGCGATCGAGAGCTCGACCGGTGCGGACATCGTAGTTCTGGACCTGGGCCTTCCCGACATGGACGGGCTCGATGTCGCGCGCGAGATCAGGGCCAATGGCCTCACCGTGCCAGTGCTGGTGCTGACCGCCCGTGCCGACGAGGTAGACCTCGTCGTAGGCCTCGACGCCGGCGCCGACGACTACGTCACCAAGCCCTTCCGCCTGGCCGAGCTGCTCGCACGCGTCCGGGCGCTGCTGCGCCGTTCGCACGGCGAGACCGGCGAGGAGGAGGAGCTGCACGCGCAGGACGTCCGCGTCGACGTCTCCGCGCACCGCGCCTTCCAGGGCGACCGCGAGCTGCACCTGACCACCAAGGAGTTCGACCTGCTGCGCGTCCTCGTGCAGAACGCCGGCTCCGTGGTCGTCCGGGACACGCTGATGCGCGACGTCTGGGGCTCGGACCCGGTCGGCTCGACCAAGACTCTGGACATGCACGTGTCGTGGCTGCGCCGCAAGCTCGGCGACGACGCGAACGCACCGCGCTACGTCTCCACCGTGCGCGGTCTCGGCTTCCGCTTCGAGATAGGGGCGAGCTAGCCAGTGCGCGCTCGCGTACTGCAGGCGACGATCGCCGCGGTTGCGGTCGCCGTCCTGCTCCTGGGCATCCCGCTCGCGATCTTCGGTGCCCGGTACATCTACGACCAGGAAGTCCAGCGGGTCGAGACCCGGGCGCAGGACCTCCTCTCGTCCGCGGTCAACTCCTACGAGCGCAACCGGTCGGCCGCCGAGGCCGGCTTCGTCGACCAGTCGGTGCTGGACCGGGCGGTCCAGCCGCAGGGCAACGACATCGTCGCGTTCGTGACGGTGAACCAGCCGAACGGCGAGCAGCTGACCTCGGGCGATCCCGTATCCGGCGCCACCATCGACCGGGGGTTCGCCTCCGACGAACAGCCCGTCATGGGCGTGGTGATCTCGGTGTCGGCCTGGCCGGCGTACATCAAGGCGATCAACGTCGTCGTGCTCGTCGTGTTCGGCAGCGTGGGCGCGTTCGCCGCGGGCGCCGTCACGGCCGCCTGGCAGGCCAACCGGCTGGCGCAGCCCTTCGTGTACCTCGCGGCGTCGGCCGAACAGCTCGGCGCTGGACAGGTGCGTCCGCGGCTGGACCCGTCCGGCGTCGAGGAGATCGACCTGGTCGCGGCCGAGCTGGCGCGCAGCTCCGACCGGCTCGCGGCCCGGCTCGCCGTGGAGAGACAGTTCACGTCGGACGCCTCGCACCAGCTCCGCACCCCGCTCACGGCGCTCACGATGCGCCTGGAGGAGATCACGCTCACCTCCAGCGAGCCCGAGGTGCAGGAGGAGGCCCGGATCTCGCTCGAGCAGGTGGAGCGCCTGGTCGGCGTGGTCGACGACCTGCTCGCCCGCTCGCGGCGCGCGCAGGGCGGCACCACGGAGTCCGTGGACGTCGCGGTCCTGTTCCTCCAGCAGGCGGAGGAGTGGCGCGAGTCCTTCGAGCGGGCGGACCGGCACCTGAACGTCGAGGACTCCGGTGGCGCCCGCGTCCTGGCCACGCCCGGGGCGCTCGCGCAGGTGCTGTCCACGCTGCTGGAGAACTCGCTCAAGCACGGGGGCGGCACCACCACCCTGCGGATCCGTGAGGGTCAGCGCGGCGCCATGGCCATCGAGGTCACGGACGAGGGCGAGGGCGTCCCCGAGGACATGCAGGGCAAGATCTTCGAGCGCGGCGTCACGTCCGGCGCCGGTACGGGCCTGGGGCTCGCCCTGGCCCGCGACCTCGTCGCGGCCGACGGCGGCAACCTGCAGCTCACCCAGCGCACCCCGCCGGTGTTCACCGTGTTCCTCTCGGGCGTGCCCAAGACGCTCGACCCGCACCAGGTGCTGCCGGTGGGGTCGAAGATCTCCAGCTTCGGCCAGAAGAAGGGCCGCGGCCGCCGGTAGGCTTCACCGACGTGAGCGCAACACTCGATTCCCGCCATTCCTCCTCCGGTGAGCCGTCCGGTGAGCCGTCCGGCACGGTGCCGACCCCGGCCGGACCGCCCGTCGTCGCGGTGGTCGGAGGCGGGCAGCTCGCCCGTATGATGGCGCCGGCGGCCGGCGAGCTGGGCATCCACCTGCGGGTCCTGGTCGAGGAGCCGACGTCGTCCGCGGCGCAGGTCGTGACGGACACGCCGGTGGGCGTGGCGTCGGACGAGGCGGCGATCCGGTCGCTCATCGCCCCGGAGGCGGGCGCGGCGGCGTCGGTGCTCACGTTCGAGCACGAGCATGTGCCGAACGCCCTGCTCACGGACCTCATCGAGCACGGCACGCCGGTGCGCCCCGGCCCGCACGCGCTGGTGCAGGCGCAGGACAAGATAGTGATGCGGCGGCGGCTCACCGAGCTGGGCGTGCCGTGCCCGCGGTGGGCGCCGCTGCCGTCGTCGTCCCCCGAGGAGGGGCGGGCCGCGCTGGCGGCCTTCCTGACGGAGGTGGGCGGCGAGGCAGTGGTGAAGACCTCCCGCGGCGGTTACGACGGCAAGGGCGTCCGCGCGGTCTCGTCCGCGGACGACGTCGCCGACTGGTTCGCCGCGGTGGCCGACGGCGGTCCGCAGCTCCTCGTCGAGGAGAAGGTTCCGTTCGTGCGCGAGCTGGCCGCGCTGGTGGCGCGGCGTCCCTCGGGCGAGGTGCGGGCGTGGCCCGTCGTCGAGTCGGTGCAGCGCGACGGCGTCTGCTCCGAGGTGATCGCTCCCGCGCCCGGCCTGTCCGCCGAGCTGGACGCCCGCGCCCGCGAGATCGCGACGACGGTGGCCGAGGGGCTCGACGTCACCGGCGTGCTCGCCGTCGAGATGTTCGAGGTCGTGGGGCCGGGCGGCGTGCCTACGGTGCTCGTCAACGAGCTCGCGATGCGCCCGCACAACAGCGGCCACTGGACCATCGACGGCGCCGTGACCAGCCAGTTCGAGCAGCACTTGCGCGCGGTTCTGGACCTGCCGCTGGGCTCCACCGAGCCGACGGCGGCCTGGACAGTCATGGCGAACGTGCTCGGCTCCACGCTGGGCGAGCTCACGGACGCGCTGCCGGGCGTGCTCGCGACGTTTCCGGAGGCGCGGGTCAACCTGTACGGCAAGGGCATCCGGCCGGGCCGCAAGCTGGGGCACGTGAACGTGAGCGGCGACGACCTGGACGAGGTCCGGCGTCGGGCGATCGCGGCGGCGGCGCTGCTGCGCGGCGAGACGCTCTCGCGGGTCGATTCCGCGCCGCGGGTCGAGCCTGTCGAGACCACCACCGAGGAAGAGGCGAACGCATGAGCACCACCCCGCAGGTCGGCATCGTGATGGGGTCGGACTCCGACTGGCCCGTCATGCAGGCGGCCGCTGAGGCGCTGGGCGAGTTCGAGGTGCCGGTCGAGGTCGACGTCGTCTCGGCGCACCGCATGCCCACCGAGATGATCGACTACGGGCGGCAGGCCGCGGGCCGGGGGCTGCGCGTGATCATCGCGGGCGCGGGCGGAGCGGCGCACCTGCCCGGGATGCTCGCGGCGGTGACGCCGCTGCCCGTGATCGGGGTGCCCGTGCCGCTGAAGTACCTGGACGGCATGGACTCGCTGCTGTCGATCGTGCAGATGCCGGCCGGGGTGCCCGTCGCGACGGTGTCGATCGGCGGGGCGCGCAACGCGGGCCTGCTCGCGGCGCGGATCCTGGCCTCGGGCGCGGGCGACGAGGCGAAGGCTCTGCGGGAGCGCATGGAGGCGTTCCAGGCCGAGCTGAGCGAGGTAGCACACGCCAAGGGCGCCAAGCTCCGAGCCCAGCTCTGACCAACACCCGCCGAGGTAGAACTCTGGCGAAGTAGAACTCTCGCGAGAGTTCTACTTCGCCAGAGTTCTACCTCGGCG
>NZ_JBHUUX010000089.1:0-19618 GCF_042670845.1 Promicromonospora sp. NPDC057138
GTCCGAGTCTGCCTGGGTTGGCCCAGGCAGACTCGGACAGGCGCTCTACTTCGCGGACGGGGCAGTCGGCCGTTCCGCTTGACCAGGACCGCTCGGCGGCGGACCGTGAGTAGTGACGGCAGTGCCGTCCGGGCGCTGCTGCGAGCACAGGGAGTCCGCCATGTACATTCGCACCACCGAGGTCCGAGGAGATCCCGCCAAGATCGACGACGGGCTCACACTTGTACGGGAGGAGCTCTTCCCGGCGGTCTCCGCGATGGACGGCTGCGTCGGGATGTCGATGCTTTACGACCGGCAGACCGGCCGCTGCGTCACGACGACGGCGTGGTCGTCCGAGGACGCGATGCAGGCGAGCGCCGCCGCCGTCCGGCCGCTGCGCGACCGTGCCGAGCGGACCCTGGGCGCCACCTCCGGCAGGTACGTCCACCAGTGGGAGGTCGCCGTCATGCACCGCGACCACGCCACGCCCGACGGCGCGTGCGCCAGGCTCACCTGGCTGAGCGGCGACCCGAGCAAGGTCGACGACACCATCGACATGTACCGGATGGTCATCCTGCCGCAGATCCAGGGGCTGAGCGGCTTCTGCAGCGCCAGCCTGATGGTCGACCGGGAGACCGGCCGGGTCGTCGGCACAGCCGCCTTCAACAGCCGCGAGGACATCGAGGCCAGCCGCGAGATCAGTGCCGGCATCCGCGAGCGGGTCGTCCGCGAGCTCGGCGCCACCGTCGACGACGTCGAGGAGATGGAGATCGGGTTCGCGCACCTCCACGTGCCCGAGATGGCCTGACGCCGACCCCCAGGCGTCAGGACGGTCCCACCTCGACGCGCGGGCCGGACAGCAGCGGTGCGTCCGGCCCCGCCGTCGGGGTGGCGGCTCGACGATCCTCCTCGACACGCCACCGTGCTCCTGCTTCGTGGCGAACGACCAGCTCTCCCTCACCGCCCCGCCGCGCCGCGCGGTAGCGTGACTTCGTTCCTGAAGCCTCGAAGGAGAGCCAGATGATCAACGACGGCAGCCCGATCGACGTCAAGCCCCGCTCCCGGCAGGTGACCGACGGCCTGGAGGCCACCGCGTCCCGCGGGATGCTGCGGGCCGTGGGCATGGGCGACGACGACTTCGCCAAGCCCCAGATCGGCGTCGCGAGCTCGTGGAACGAGATCACGCCGTGCAACCTCTCGCTCGACAGACTCGGCAAGGCGGCCAAGGAGGGGGTGCACGCCGCGGGCGGCTATCCCCTTGAGTTCGGCACCATCTCCGTCTCCGACGGCATCTCGATGGGCCACGAGGGCATGCACTTCTCGCTCGTGTCCCGCGACGTCATCGCCGACTCGGTCGAGACGGTCATGCAGGCCGAGCGCCTCGACGGCTCGGTGCTGCTGGCCGGGTGCGACAAGTCGCTGCCGGGCATGCTGATGGCCGCCGCGCGCCTGGACCTCTCCAGCGTGTTCCTCTACGCCGGCTCGATCATGCCGGGCTGGGTCAAGCTGGAGGACGGCACGGAGAAGCAGGTCACGATCATCGACGCCTTCGAGGCCGTCGGCGCGTGCGCGCGCGGGCTCATGAGCGAGGAGGACGTCGGCCGCATCGAGCGGGCGATCTGCCCCGGCGAGGGCGCCTGCGGCGGCATGTACACGGCCAACACGATGGCGTCGGCGGCCGAGGCGCTCGGGATGTCGCTGCCCGGGTCGGCGGCGCCGCCGTCGGCCGACCGCCGTCGCGACACGTGGGCGCACCGGTCGGGCGAGGCCGTGGTGAACCTGCTCGAGAAGGGCATCACCGCGCGCGACATCATGACCAAGGAGGCGTTCGAGAACGCGATCGCCGTGGTCATGGCGTTCGGCGGGTCCACGAACGCGGTGCTGCACCTGCTCGCGATCGCCTACGAGGCGGAGGTCGACCTGACCCTCGACGACTTCTCCCGCGTCGCCGACCGCGTGCCGCACCTGGGCGACCTGAAGCCCTTCGGGCAGTACGTGATGAACGACGTCGACCGGATCGGCGGCGTGCCCGTGGTGATGAAGGCCCTGCTCGACGCCGGGCTGTTGCACGGGGACGTCATGACGGTCACCGGCCGTACCATGGCCGAGAACCTCGCCGAGATCGCTCCGCCGGACCCGGACGGCAAGATCCTGCGCGCCCTGGACGACCCGATCCACAAGACCGGCGGCATCACCATCCTGCACGGTTCGCTCGCGCCCGAGGGCGCCGTCGTGAAGTCGGCGGGGTTCGACTCGGACGTGTTCGAGGGGACGGCGCGCGTGTTCGAGCGCGAGCGCGGCGCGCTGGACGCGCTGGAGGACGGCACGATCCAGGCCGGCGACGTCGTCGTCATCCGCTACGAGGGCCCCAAGGGCGGGCCGGGCATGCGCGAGATGCTCGCCATCACCGGCGCGATCAAGGGCGCCGGGCTCGGCAAGGACGTCCTGCTCATCACAGACGGGCGGTTCTCCGGCGGGACCACCGGCCTGTGCGTGGGCCATATCGCCCCCGAGGCGGTCGACGCCGGGCCCATCGCGTTCGTGCGCGACGGCGACCGCATCCGCCTCGACATGGCCGCCAAGACGCTCGACATCCTGGTCGAGCCGGCCGAGCTGGAGGCCCGTCAGGACGGCTGGGCCCCGCTCCCCCACGCGTACAAGCGCGGCGTGCTCGCCAAGTACTCCAAGCTCGTCCAGTCGGCGTCCAAGGGGGCGGTGCTGCACTGAGCGATACCCGGACATCTGGGTTGCGGTTCGGCACTCCACGGCGGCCTGCCCGGGACACGCCGTCCTCAGGGAGTCGCCTCACCTGTTTCGTGTGAGGTGGCGCCGGCGGCTCGTCCTTAGCGTCGGAGGTTCCCGTCCCCTTTCCACGGAGAAGCGGAGCCTCCTCATGCGTCCCGACACGCACACGCACACGATGCTGCCCATCGCGTTCACCTACAACGTGCTCGTCATGGCGAGGCAGTAGGCGAGGCCTGGGTGCGAGCCGACGGACCAGACCGGCGCCGAGCCGAACCACCCGATACCCCGGGCGGCTACGAGCAGCGCGCGGCGTACCTGTACGGACTCATCATCACGGGGTCCGTCCTGGCCGCCGCACCCGAGGAAGGCGGCCCGGTCCGCATCGCGGCGCTGCTCGGCGGGACGCTCCTGGTCTACTGGTGCGCCGAGACGTACGCGAACATGGTCGCCGCGCGGACCGTGGTGCAACGGCCGCTGCGCCCCTCCGAACGGCGCGAGGTGCTCACGGAAGGGCTGACGCTCGTCTCCGCCTGCGCGGTTCCCGCCGCCGTGCTGCTGGCCGAGGCCGTGCTGCGGGTGCCGACGTCGGTCGCGGTCGACATCGCGCTCGTGGTCAACGTCGCGCTGCTGCTGCGCATCGGGTGGCGGATGAGCACCGAGGGCGGGCTGACCGGCGCGAACCGGCTGGTGTCGACGGGGATCGCCGGGCTGCTGGGCGTGGCCATGATCGCGCTGAAGCTGCTGCTGCACCACTAGGGCGCTCACTCCTCGGACCAGGTCGTTGCCGCGGCTAACTATCTGCCAGGATGTCCGCGTGACGAGCACGGGGGACGCGGCAGGCGAACCGGAGTTCCGCTTCCGTGACATCGCCGTCGTCGCCTACCTGCCGTCCGTGGTGAGCTCGCTCGGCCACGGCGCCGTCATGCCGGTGCTCGCGATCCACGCCGGGGACCTGGGCGCGAGCACCGCCGTAGCGGCATTTGTGGTCGCGCTGCTCGGGATCGGACAGCTCGCCAACTCCCTGCCCTCGGGCGCGCTCGTGGCGCGGCTGGGCGAGCGCCGCACGCTCATGATCGCCGGGCTTGTCGACGCCGTCGCGATGCTCGCCGCGTTCCTGGTGCCGTCGGCGTGGCTGCTGTGCGTGTGCGTCTTCGTCAGCGGGATGAGCTGGACGGCGTTCCTGCTGGCCCGGCAGGGCTTTCTGATCGACGCCGTGCCGGTCAGCCACCGGGCGCGGGCGATGGCGCTGCTGGGCGGGTCGATGCGCCTCGGGATCCTGATCGGCCCGCTGCTGGGCGCGCTGCTGATCTACCTGCTCGGGGTGCGGTCGGTCTTCGTGCTGGCCGCCTGCGCGTCGTTCGCGTCGGCGCTGATCGTGCTCCGGATGCCGGACTTCGGCCGGGTGTCGCGCGGCGTCACTCCGCTCCCGGTGCGCACGGTGCTGTGGGAGCACCGGCGCACCCTGCTCACCCTGGGCGTCGCCGTCATCATCATCGGCGCGTCCCGGTCGGTGCGTACCGGCCTGCTGCCGCTGTGGGCCGACCACGTCCACATCCCCGCGGCGGTCGTGTCCCTGCTCTTCGCGGTCGCGGCGACCATCGACATCGCGCTCACCCTGCCGGGCGGCTGGCTGCTGGACACCCGCGGCCGCCGGGTGGTGGCCATCCCGGTGGTCCTCGCCGTCGGCGTCGGCTGCCTGCTGCTCCCACTCACGGACTCCGCGCTGGGCGTCGGCCTGGTGATGGCGATCATCGCGCTCGGCAACGGGCTCGGCTCGGGGATCGTGATGACCCTCGGCGCCGACGCCGCGCCGCAGGAGGGCCGCGCGCAGTTCCTCGGCGGCTGGCGGCTGTGCGGCGACCTCGGCAACACCGGCGGGCCGCTGCTCGTCTCCGCGGTGGCGGCGGTCGCGCCGCTGGCCGCCGCGCCCGTGGTGATCGGCGTGCTGGCGCTGGCCGGAACGGTCTGGGTCGCGCACTGGACGGGCAAGGCCGACCGGGACCGCCGCGGCGGCTAGGCAGCCGAGGCGGGTAGGACGGCGTCAGGCCGCGTGGTGCTCATCCGGTCACCGGGCGGTGGCGTCCGCAATCGCGGTCGCGACCGCCTCGAACCCCGGATCGCCGATCCGGCGGGCGTAGTCCGCGTCTCGCAGCGCCCGGTAGCGGGCGAAGAGGTACGCCCGTTCCGGATCGGCGCCGGTGGCGGCGACGAGCGCGTCGAGGCGCGCGCGGATTCCCGGCAGCAGCCGCGGCCCGTGCGGGAACTCTCCGAAGCGATTCCGCAGCAGAGGCACGAGATCCCACTCGCGCGGGCCGTGCGACGGCTTGGGGTCGATCGCCTTCCACGACGAGCCCGACCGGAGCACGTTCTCGTAGTGGAAGTCGCCGTGCAGCAGCACGTGGTCGGCGCTCCGGAAGGCGCGTTCGACGTCGGGCCGGAGCGCGTGGATGCGTTCGCGGTACGGCGCGCCCGGCTCCGTCATCTGCGACTCCCGTTCCAGCGCGTCGTCGAACCCGGCCCACTCGGGCACGTGCAGGAGGTTGAGCAGCCGGGCGGCGGCCTCGATCGCGGCGCCCATCGGGGCCGACATCAGGCTCGTGCCGGCGTCGAGGCGTTCCATGAGCAGGGCGCCCGCGTCGTCGGACGCCTCGATGAGCCGCACCGCGCCCCGCCCGGCCCACCTGCGCAGCGCCTCGGCCTCGCCCCGTGTCTCCACGTCCCGCCAGCTCACCTTCAGCATGCACACCGCGCCGTCCGGACGGCGGACCTCCCACACCAGCCCCACGTTGCCGGAGAGCGGCGGGCCGACGAGCGTCAGGTGCCACGCGCGCAGGAGGCGTCCGACCAGCTCGGGGAGCTGGTCGATCCAGTCCTGCCCTGCCTGCCTCTCGCGTCCGACGGTCCGGTCCGCGAACTGCGCCGGTACGGCGAGGAAGTCCGAGGTCACTGTCGCCAGGGTGGCAGAGCCGATGCGCGCCCGCCAGCACCGAGGCGATCAGCGCGCCCGTCGACCTCAGGGTCACCATCGCCGGCACCGAGTATCTGCTGACGGTCCTCGAGGACATACCGGGCCAGCGGCTGGTGGTCTTCACCGACGAGACCAACGGGACCAAGACGCCCGAGATCGGCCGCTGGCTGGTCCTGCCCCTCCTGGATCCCGGCAGCACCCTGACCGTCGACCTCAACCGGGCGAGCGAATCGACGATCGATGAGAACGTCGCGGGCATGGCGAGCCAGATCGGCGCCATCGAGTCGATGCGCTACGAGATCGTCCGTCAGCTCTCGCGGCCCGGCGACGTCCTTCAGCAGCACGTCGTGCACGTGACCATGCAGGACGGTGCGCGCTTCCAGGTCCACGCGGCCGTGTACTTCGGCTTCGCAGGCGGCCTCATCACCCGCATCGAGGAGTACGCGGGCACGCCGAGCGGCGACGAGGGCTAAAAGCCTGGAGAGGATCGACGTGGGTTGTTGGCCTCGGTGGTGGCGCTGAGGACGGGCCACAGCCTTGACACGACGTCGATCCTTTCCAGCCCTTAGCACGGACGCGCCCTTGCTGGCAGGGCTTCTCAAGCAAGCCCAGAGGCATCTCGATCGCGCCCTGAAGAGTTATCCACAGATTCCAGATAGCGCGTGCAGGTCGCACGACTGTTCGACATAATGGTGACAGCGAACAACAACAGGCTAGCGGACCGTGAGGGGTCAGCGGACGACGGGATGGGCGGGGGGGGGTGGACCGGTGGAGGAGTCGACGAATGACACGTCTGGTGGTCTGCCGCCTGCGCGGTCGATCGAGGAGGCCGTGGCTCGGATCAGGAACGCGGTGAATGACCTCGCGGGCCTGACCCGTCCTGAGGTGTTGGAGGGGTGGGGTGCGCCAACCGTGTCCCGGCTGATCGAGGCACACACTCAGATCCGTGGGCTGACCGGCCAGTTGGACGGGGTCCGGTACACGTTGCTGCCCCGGATCGAGGCCGAGGGCTCCTGGCGGTCGGGTGGCGCGGCCCGCACGTTCACGACCTGGCTACGCCTCCAAGAGGGCGTGTCGTCCCGCACGGCGGGCAAGGACATGGCGATGGCGCGCCGCCTGGCTGCCGCGCTGCCGGTGACGCGGGAGCGCCTGGTGTCCGGTGACCTGGGCGTCGACCACGCCAGGGTGATGGCCGACGTCGCCCCGACCAGCGAGACCCGCACCGACGCCCTGGCCTGGCTGATCGACACCCGCACGGGTGAGACGACCACCCCGGAGCGGTTCGTGCAGACCGTCCCGGTCGACTTCCCCGACCCCACCGAGGACCCCGACGGGGCCCGGACCCGGGACCTGATCACCACCGTGCTGGAGGGCGCGGTGGCGGACGGGACGCTGGTCACGGGTGAGGGCATGGTGCTGCGGGAGGCGCCCCTGCTCAACGCGGACCAGTTCCGGAAGGTCGCTCAGCATTTCGCGTCGGTGACCGACCCGGACACCGACGACATCGACGACGACAAAGCCGCCCAGGGTGAGTTCCTGGACCTGTCCCAGACCTTCGGCGGGTACCACCTGGCCGGGTTCCTCACCGACGAGCACGGGCTGCTGGTCAAGACCGCGATCACCTCGCTCCTCGGCGCCCCGGCCGCGGAGGACACCCGCACGACCACGCAGCGGCGCGCACAAGGCCTCGCGGACCTGGCCCGGGTGGTGCTGGACACCAACCAGGCGTCCCCGGGGGCTGCGATCGCACCCCACCTGAACGTGACCGTGTCCTGGGACGAGCTGCTCACCCAGATCACCCGCACGAGGGAGGGCCGGTGCCTGACCTGCGGGCAGGCCACGCCCGGACGCGGCAGCTCGGCGGGCACCGCTGGCGCCGCGGGCACGGCAGGCACCGCGGGCGCTGCGGGCGTGAGCGGCCCCGGTACCGCAAGCGGAGGCTCGGCGAGCACGACGACCACGGGCACGACCACGGACTGGGATGTCGCGGGCTGGGCTGCAGTGGGCACGCCGACGATGTCGGTGTCCGGGCTCCTGTCCAGCGGCGGTCCGGTGTTCACCGAGACCGGCGGCCGAGTACCCCGCGCGCTGCTGCACCGCCTCGCGTGCGACAGCGCGATCACGAGGATCGTGTTCGGCCCGGACGGCGCCGCCCTGGACGTCGGACGCGCCCAGCGCACCGTGACCGGGCAGATGCGTCGCGCCGTGATCGCCCGCGACAAGCATTGCGTGTATCCGGGATGCGACCAGCCGCCCTCCAGGTGCGAGGTCCACCACGCCGTCACCCACTGGGCCGACGGCGGAAACACCTCCATCGCCAACAGCGCCCTGCTCTGCTGGCACCACCACACCCTCGTCGACGCCAAGGGCATCACCATGCACTGGACCGGCAAGCCGGCCCAGACCACCGGCGCGCAGGTGCTGGTCGAGACCGGATGGGCCTTCACCGACGCCCGCGGCCACCGCATCCACCTACCCGACGCCATCGTCACCCCGCCGAGCGCCGATCCGACCGCCGACCCCCCGGCCGCCGACCCGACCGAGGACCCACCGGCCGCCGAAGCCGCCTGACCGGCTGGCTCGGCGGCTGACCTCGCCGCCCGTTGCCCCCGGTGGCCGTCGGGATCGTCACGTTCAGGGGAGACGCCGGGCCGCCGAGGTGCCGCGCTGGGCCGCCAGGAGGCTCTCCACCGTCTGCTCCGTGGTGGACTCCTGACCTATGACGATCTCGCCGGCCACGCCGAGCCGGTCGTCCGCCTCGAACCAGCCGGCCATCTGCTCGGGCGTGAAGTCTGCGGCCTGCGGCCTGGTCGCATGCCGGCGCAGGGTCTCGTCGAACGGCACGTCCAGGTACGCGCACACGGTGGTTCCGACGTGGTCGCCGATCAGCGCGGTGAGCATCGAGCCGTAGTGGTCGGCGGCGAGGATGCCCTCCAGCACGACGGAGTATCCGACGTCGAGCGCGTGGCGCGCCACCCCGTCGATCAGGCCGATGTTGGCCGCGCCGGGCGTGTCCTTCTCCCACATCAGGATCCGCCGCAGATAGTCCTGCTCCACGAGCGCGGTCCCGCGCCCCATCCGTCTCCGGAGCGCCCGGGCGACCGTCGACTTGCCTGACCCCGACGGCCCACGCACCACGATCAGGCGCGTCTTCTGGCTTCCGGTCACGACCGGGACCCTACCCAGTGCGCTGCCGGCACGACATGTCGACTCGTTCCGTCGTGGTGGTTCTGACGGGACGTGACGCAATGAGCGGGGCACCCGCGCCCGCACCGGGAAAAGGACCGAACCTCCGGACCTCCATCGAAGGATGGAACCGCGACGCCCGAGACCTTGACACGGTCGCCTGATGCCCCGGACGATGGTCAGACTGGGAGCGCTTCCACAACCTTCCAGTCTCGGATCAGCTCCGTGCTTCACCCGTGTGCCTCATCCCCGTGCCTCACCGCAGCGAACATGCAATGACGCGTTCGCAGAGATCTTGGGAGATCCCCGCATGACACGACCTACCTCTCGGCGCCGGCTCATGGTCGCGCTGACCGTGTGCGCCCTCGGCACAGCCCTGCTCGGCGGCACCCCGGCCTGGGCGAGCAACGACGTCCTGGCGCCCGGGACCGAGCTCTTCAACGACCCCCACAGCTCCACGAAGGAGGCGGCCCACGCCCTGCGCGGACAGGCCAGGCGGGACGCGCTCCGGCTCAGCAAGGTCCCCAGCTCGACCTGGTTTACGGGCGGCAGCCCGGCCGAGGTGCGGGACGACGTCCGCAAGCTCGTCAAGCGCACCGGCGACAAGGTGCCCGTCCTGGTCGCGTACAACATCCCGTTCCGCGACTGCGCGCTCTACTCGGCGGGAGGCGCCCTCGGCGTCGACGAGTACAAGGCGTGGATCGACGGCTTCGCGGCTGGGATCGGGCGCGAGGAGGTCGCCGTCGTCCTCGAGCCGGACGGGCTCGGCATCATCCCCTGGTACACCCCGCTGGACGGGAACCTCGAGTGGTGCCGCCCGCCGGAGCTCGACCCCGCGACCACCGGCAGGGACGCCGCCGCGGAGCGTTTCGAGATGCTCAGCTACGCGGTCGACCGCCTGCAGCGGCAGCCGAACGCCGTCGTGTACCTCGACGGCACGGGACCGTCCTGGCTGAACGTGGGTGAGTCCGCCGACCGCCTCGTCAAGGCCGGCGTCGAGCGCGCGGACGGGTTCTTCCTGAACGTGTCGAACTACGAGTTCACCGAGAACGACGTCGCCTACGGCACCTGGATCTCCCAGTGCATCGCGTACGCGACGCAGGTCGTGCCCGGCGACTTCGCCGGCTGCGGCAACCAGTACTGGAGCGGCGGCCCCGCGAACGACTGGACCGGCGTGACGCTGTCCAACCAGGGCATCTGGAGCCCGACGGCGACCGACCCAGCGCTGAACACCGCGGGCATCGACTCGCGCTACGACCTCGCGCTCGGCGACGTCGAACCCACCACGCACTTCGTCGTCGACACCAGCCGCAACGGCCGGGGCGCCTGGGCCGCGCCGGCCGGGGTCTACCCCGACGCCGAGACGTGGTGCAACCCGCCGGGCCGCGGCCTGGGCCTGCGGCCGACCACCGACACCGGCAACGAGCTCGTCGACGCCCTCCTGTGGATCAAGATCCCTGGTGAGTCCGACGGGCAGTGCTTCCGCGGCCTCGGCGGACCGGAGGACCCCGAGCGCGGCATGGTCGACCCGGCCGCCGGCCAGTGGTTCCCCGAGCAGGCCCGCGAGCTGATCGAGCTCGCCCAGCCACCGCTCGACGGCCAACGCTGACCAACCCCAAGAGCCAACCCCACGAGCCAACCCCACGAAGCACCCAGCCACCACTCACCCACCACTAGTCACCCACCAGTACCTATGGAGGTACCCATGCGATCAAGGACGACGCAACACAGCACCACACGGCGCCACCGGCTCCTGGCCGTCGCGCTCACCCTCGGCCTCGCCCCGGCCCTGGTGCTCGGCCTCTCGGCGGTACCGGGGCTGACGCCGCCCGCCGCGGCCGTCGGCGGCAGCTTCGTCGACAACCTCGACACGTACAACACAGCGCGCTGGAACAAGGCCGACGGCTGGACCAACGGCGGCGTCTTCAACGCCGGCTGGCGCGCCGACCACATCTGGCGCAGCGCCGGGATCATGGGCCTCAACCTCGACAACGCCACCTGCCCGGGCGGCTGCTCGGGCAGGCCGTACGCCTCCGCCGAGTACCGCACCGACGACCTCTACTCCTACGGGCGCTACGAGGTCCGGATGAAGGCGGCGTCCGGGTCCGGGATCGTCAGCTCGTTCTTCACCTACACCGGACCGAGCGACGGTCAGCCGTGGGACGAGATCGACGTCGAGATCCTCGGCAAGAACACCTGGCAGATGCAGACCAACTACTTCACCGACGGGACCGGCGGGCACGAGTCGATCATCAACCTCGGGTTCGACGCCGCGGCCGGCTACCACGACTACGCCATCGAGTGGTGGAACGGGGGCACGATCAACTGGTTCGTCGACGGCAGCCTCGTCCACCAGGAGGACGGCTCGCGCGGCCCGCTGCCGACGCACCCGCAGCGGATCATGATGAACCTGTGGCCGGGGATCGGCGTCGACGACTGGCTCGGGCCGTTCAACTACACCGGGCAGCGGACCGCCACCTATGACTGGGTCAAGTACACGCAGTACTGACCTGCACTGGACTGACCTGCACTGGACTGACCTGCACTGGACTGACCTGCACTGACCCGCACCGGCTAGCCGGGTGCCGAGCCCCGCACGACCAGGCGCGTCGGCAGGATCACCGGAGTCGGCGACTCGCCGTCGATCAGGCGCACCAGCATCGTGGCCATCTCCTGACCGAGGCCACGGATCGGCTGGCTGATCGTGGTGAGCGCCGGCTCCGTGTGGCGCGCGATCTCCAAGTCGTCGAAGCCGACCACGGCGACGTCGTCCGGGACGCGGCGCCCGCTCGCCTTGAGGGCCCGCACGGCGCCGGCGGCCATGTTGTCCGAGGCCGCGAAGACACCGTCGATGTCGGGGTGCGCGGCGAGGAGCCGCTCCATCGCCCGGGCGCCGCCCTCATAGCTGAAGTCGGCGTGCTCGACCCGGTCGGCGGCCAGCCGCCCCACCGCCATGGCGTCGGCGAACCCCCGGTACCGGGCGACCGACGCCTCCAGGTCGAGCGGGCCGGTGATCGTCGCGATGCGCCGGCACCCGGAGCCCAGCAGGTGCTCGGTAGCCTGGCGGGCACCGCCGCGGTTGTCGACGTCGACGTACCAGCGGGCCTCCCCGTGCAGCGGCCGGCCGCCGAGCACCACCGGCAGCTCGGTCGCCGTCGCGAGCCGGTTCAGCGGGTCGTCCCCGCGCAGTGCCATGAGCAGCACCCCGTCGGAGCGGCGGGACCGCAGCAGCCGCTCGAGCCGGGCCCGGCCGCGCTCGGAGGACGCGAGCATGAGCGTCAGGTCGAGCTCCGACTTGTCGAGCGCCGCGGCCACACCGACGAGCACCTGCGCGAAGAACGGGTCCCCGAACAGCGTCGGGTCGTCGTTGGAGACCGCGAGGACCACCGACCCGCCGGTGCTCGTCGCCAGGGCACGCGCGGTCGCGTTCGGGACGTAGCCGAGCTCGCTCGCCGCCCGGGCGACCGCCTCACGCTTCGCCGGGCTCACGTTGCGGACGTTGTTCATCGCGCGGGACGCCACGGAGCGCGAGACCCCCGCCCGCTGGGCGACCTCCTCCAGCGTGGGTGCCTTGAGAACCTGGCCCCGGCCCGCTCCGGGGCCATCTCCGGGGCCTTCTCCAAGGCCCGCTCCGGTCGAGCTCTCGCGACGGTCCACAGGACCAGCCGTCGTGGGGTCTAGCATGCGGCCCAGCGTAGTGCCGGACGCCGCGGCGCTCTCGCCGGCCGCTCTCCGCCGTCGGGCCGCTCACTCGCCGGCAGTGTGCACGCCCTCCATCCGGTCGGCCAGGCGCACGTGCCGCGTGACCCACGGCCCGAGCAGCGCGAGCAGGCCCGCGAAGGTGAGGGCGACGACGCCGATACCGCCGAAGTACACGGTGTCCGACACGTCGGCGGTCGTCTGGACGAGCTGCGCGGTGATGGCCTGCCCGGCGGCGGGCGCGAGGAACCACAGCGCCATCGCCTGCCCCTGGTAGGCGCGCGGCGCGAGCAGCGTGGTCGCGGCCAGGCCGACCGGCGAGAGGCACAGCTCGCCGAGCGTCTGGATCACGTACACGACCACCAGCACCCAGCCGGGCGTCAGCCCGTCGCCCGCCGCCGCGGACGCCGCCGCCAGCACCAGGAACGAGACGGCCGCGAGCGCCAGGCCGATGGCGAACTTGTACGGCGTGGGCGGGCGGTCCTTGGTCCTGACCCACAGCCAGGCGAACACCGGGGCCAGGATGATGATCGAGGCCGGGTTCACGGACTGGAAGAACTCCGGGCTCACGGTGAACCCGAGCACCTCGCGGGAGGTGCTGTCGGCGGCGAAGGTGGCGAGCGTCGTCGCCGCCTGCTCGAAGATCATGAAGAAGAGCATGGCCGCGACGAACAGCGGGATGTAGGCGATGAGGCGGGGTCGTTCGGCGTCGGTCACGCGCGGTGAGCGGTACATGACCAGGAAGAACGCGAGCGGCGCGAGGAACGCGACGTAGCTGAGGGTGTCGATCAGGGCGTGCACGCCCCACTCCCCCGACACGAGCCGCGCCACGAGGAACACCAGAGCGACGGCGGCCAGGATGACGGCGAACATCCGCACGACGGCGGGGCGTTCCTCGGGCCGGACAGGGTTGGGCACGTCGTCGCCCGCACCGTGCAGGTTCGCTCGGCCCAGCACGAAGAACACGAGCGCGAAGGCCATGCCGACGGCGGCCACGGAGAACCCGGCGTGGTAGCCCCAGAGGGCGCGGACGGCGCCGACGATGATCGGCGAGAACAGCGAGCCGATGTTGATGCCCATGTAGAAGATCGAGAACGCGGACTCGCGGCGGGGGTCGGACCGGTCGTACAGCGCGCCGACCATCGAGGACACGTTGGGCTTGAGCAGGCCGGTGCCGAGCGCGACCAGCACGATGCCCAGGTAGGGGAACCCGGCGGCCGGGACGGCGAGGCACACGTGCCCGGACGCGATGATCACGCCGCCGTACAGCGTGGAGCGCCGAGCGCCGATGACGCGGTCCGCGAGCCAGCCCCCGACCACGGACAGCAGGTAGACGCCGGTTCCGTAGATCGAGACGACGGCCTCGCCCAGCGTCTGGTCGAGACCGAGGCCGCCGTTCGCGATCGTGTCGGTCAGGTAGTAGACCAGGATCGCGCGCATGCCGTAGTAGCTGAAGCGCTCCCAGAGCTCGGTCGTGAACAGCGTCATCAGGCCGAGCGGATGCCCGAAGAACCGGCGGTCGCCTGCGATCGCGACGGCAGGCGTGGGTCCGGTTGCGGGTCCGGGTTCGGGTGCGGGTTCTGAGGGCGGCGTCGCCGAGCCTGTACTCATCTCCCGATCGTCATCGCGCTACGCGCGCCTCGCACGTCAGGAGGCGGTCCAGGGCACCTCCACGTCGAGCACCCAGGTCACGCCGAACCGGTCCCGGACCATGCCATAGAGCGGGGCCCAGGCCGCCTCGGCCAGGGGGACGACGACGGTCGACCCCTCGGCGAGCCCCTTCCAGTACCGGGCGATCTCCTCCGCGTCGGTGCTCCGGACCGAGACGAAGACCGGGATCACGCCCGGCTCGTACGCGGTGTGGGAGGGGACGTCGTACGCCATCACCCGGAAGCCCTCGTCGGACACGACCTGGCCCCACATGATCTGGTCGGCCTCGGCCGGCTCAGTCACGTTGTGGGCGTCCTCGTAGGTGACCGTGGCGATCCGGCCGCCGAAGACCGACTGGTAGAACTCCAGCGCAGCGCGGGCGTCGCCCCGGAAGTTGAGGTGCGGGGTGGTGTTGATGGACATGTCTGCTCCTTGGATCTGGTGACTAGAGCTGGTGACTAGAGCTGGTGACTCCGCCGGGCTCCTGCCCGGCACCCCTCACCTTGTCGGCGGTAGAGGACAGTGAAGGTCCTCCACTGTTCTTAACCTCGGAACATGACCCCGACGACCACGACGACCTCGCGGCTGCTCGCACTCCTGTCCCTGCTGCAGACGCGGCGGGACTGGCCGGGCCAGGTTCTCGCCGACCGCCTGGGCATCAGCCACCGCACGGTCCGGCGCGACGTCGACCGCCTGCGCGAGATGGGCTACCGCATCCAGGCGTCGAAGGGGCCCGACGGCGGGTACCACCTCGACGCCGGTTCCGAGCTGCCCCCGCTGCTGTTCGACGACGACCAGGCGGTAGCCCTCGCGATAGCGCTCCAGACGGCCACAGCGGCCGGCGCCGGCATCGAGGAGGCCGCCGCACGCGCCCTGACGACCGTGCGCCAGGTCATGCCGTCGCGCCTGCGCCACCGGCTCGACGCTGTCCGGTTCACGGCCCTCCCCGGCAGCGCGCCCTCCAGCAGCGGGCCGGCGGGCAACGAGCAGGCGTCACCCGACGTGCTCATGACGCTGTCCGCCGCCGTCCGCGCCCGCGAGGTGCTGCGGTTCGACTACGCGGACCGCCGGCGCCGGGTCGAACCGCACCACGTGGTCACCTCGCACGGCCGCTGGTACCTCGTCGCCTGGGATCTCGACCGCGACGACTGGCGGGTCTACCGCGCCGACCGGATCAGCCCGCGCACGCCCAACGGGCCGCGCTTCGTCCCGCGCGAGATCCCGGGCGGCAGCGTGCGCGACTTCGTGTCGGCACGGTTCAAGGGTTCGGACGGGGCCGACGTCTGGCCCTGCACGGGCAAGGTCGTCATCGACCTACCGGCCGCGGCCGTCCTCCCGTTCGCGGGCGACGGGACCGTCGAGGACCTCGGGCCGGGCCGCTGCGCCCTGGAGGCCGGTTCCTGGTCGTGGGTCGCCCTGGCCGCCTCGCTCGGCCGGTTCGACGCGGACGTCGAGGTCGTCGGCCCGCCCGAGCTCAAGGAGGCGTTCGGCGCGCTGGCCACCCGTTACGCGGCGACGGCGTCCCTGCCCTGACGCCTCCTTGAGCTCAGGCCGGGCTCAGGACCCGCTCTTGGCGTAGGTGGGGGAGATCCCGAAGTCGACCATCTCGCACGGCTCCTCACCGACGACCCAGGCGTCGTGCCCCGGCTCGATGCGCACGATCTCGTTGGGTCCGGCGTCGGCCTCGGTGCCGTCGTCCATCACCACGTGCATCCGCCCCGAGAGCACGTAGCCGAAGTGGGGTGACTGACAGCTGTCCGTGCCCGCGATGGGCTTCACGTTCTCGGACCACCGCCAGCCGGGTTCGAAATGGGCCCTGCTCACCGTGCTGCCGGCGAGGGTCACCACCCGCGCCTCTCCCTTGCCGGCGAACGGCCGGACATCATCGGTGTCGTCGAAGCTCTTCGACTCCAGTGCAACCATCATGGGCCTCCTCGATCGTCGTTGACCGCGTGGTCATCGTTGGCCGCGTGGGTCATCGTTGGCCGCGTGGTCTTTCCACCGTACGTCCGCGCCCGGCGAAGGACATCTGGACGCCTACCGCAGCGGCAGGTGAATTCTCCGGCGCCGACGCCGTGCCCGACGCCGCGTGGCCGGGCACCGGTTAGCGTGAAGATATGGGCACCCTGCCCGACTGGCTCAGCTGGTGGTCGAGCGCCGACTACGACGTCGCGCGCACGGTGCTGCAACGCGGCTTCGGCGCGCTGTACGCGCTCGCCTTCTGGGGTGCGCTGCGCCAGTTCCGGCCCTTGCTCGGGGAGCACGGCATCGCGCCCGTCCCGCGGTTCGTCGCGCGCACGCACTGGCGCGACGGGCCGTCGCTGTTCCGGGTGCGCTACCTGCCCTACTCGGACCGGCTGCTCGCGGCGGTCGCGTGGTGCGGCGTGCTGCTGGGGGTGAGCGTCGTCGTCGGGCTGCCGCAGGCCGGGCCCTGGTGGGTGCCCGCGCTCGTGTTCCTCGTGCTGTGGTGGCTCTACCTGTCGCTGGTCAACGTCGGGCAGACGTTCTACGCCTTCGGCTGGGAGACCCTGCTCTGCGAGGCGGGTTTCGTCGTCGCCTTCCTCGGGTCCGACGCCGTGGACGTCCCCCTCCTGACGATCCTGGCCGTGCGCTGGCTGCTCTTCCGCCTCGAGCACGGCGCCGGGCTGATCAAGTGGCGCGGCGACCCGGCCTGGCGCAACCTCACCGCCCTCTACTACCACCACGAGACGCAGCCCCTGCCGGGCCCGTTCTCGTGGCACGCCCACCACCTGCCGCGATGGTGGCACCGGTTCGAGGCGGTCGGCACCCACGTCAGCCAGCTCGCGGTCCCGTGGCTGCTGTTCCTGCCCCAGCCCTTCCCGTCCGTCGCGGGCGCCGTCTTTGCCCTCACCCAGGGCTGGCTCGTGCTGACCGGCAACTTCGCGTGGCTCAACTGGGCCACCATCGTGCTGGCGCTCGGCGTGGTCAGTGACGGCGCCTGGGCCTGGCTGGGTGGTCTCGTCGGGCTGCCCGACGGCGCCGCGGCCTCAGCGGGCTCAGCCTCGGCGGGCTCAGCCTCCGCGGCCACGGCACCACCCGCGCCGCTCGCCTTTGTGCTGGTGGTCAGCGCCGTGGCCATGCTCATCCTCGTGCTGTCGGTGCGGCCGGCGCTGAACCTCATGTCGAGCCATCAGAAGATGAACGCGAGCTTCGAGCCCTTCCGGCTGGTCAACGCCTACGGCGCGTTCGGCTCGATCACCCGCCACCGCGACGAGATCACCGTCGAGGGCACACTCGCCGAGCAGCCGGGCCCCGACGACTGGCGCGAGTACGTGTTCCGGGGCAAGCCCGGTCCCACCGGCCGGCGTCCGCCCCTGGTCGCGCCCTACCACCTGCGGCTGGACTGGCTGATGTGGTTCCTCCCGCTGGGCCACTCCAGCCGCTGGTTCACGGTGTTCCTGCGCCGCCTGCTGGAGGCGGACCCCCAGGTGCTGCGGCTGCTGCGCACCGACCCGTTCGACGGGCGTCCGCCGCGCGCCGTGCGCGCCGTCCTGCACCGCTACCGGTACACGACGCCCGAGGAGCGGCGCCGCGCGGGCGACTGGTGGGTGCGGGAGCGGCTGTACCTCGCCGTCGACCCCGTGCGGCTGCCCGGCAAGTAACGGGCTTTGGTTGTGGGCGTGACCGTTGCGACCATGCGTCCGTTGTAGGCGCAACGGTCACGCCCACAACCAAGCCTTCGGAGGGGCAGATATCCAGCACTCAGCGACGCCTCGGGTCAGCGGGGGCGGGCCACGTACAAGCGGTTGCCTTCCGGCCCGGTCCACTCCAGGCGGACGACGCCGGGCACCGCCGCGTCGCCGACGCGCGCCGGGTCGGCCCAGTAGCCCGCCACCGGGTTGCGGAAGAACGTCGCCCAGGGCCGACCGCCATGGTCCAGGAAGAAGTTGTTGTGGCCGGCCCCGACGCCGGCGGTCCAGCGCTCGGAGTACGGGCCCTCGAGCCGGTCCGCGACGGCGACTATCGCGTCGTACTGGTACTGCACGCGGCCGGTGGCCGGCGGGTCGTAGGCGTTGCGCGTGCTGCCGTCGGCCGCCGTCGACGCCCGGTCCCACGCGGCGTGGACCAGGTAGTACTTGCCGCCGTACCGGAACACGTACGCGCCCTCCAGGTACGGTTCGGGCGAGTACGGCGTCTGCTGGAACCTCGGCAGGTTCGTGGTCGGGACGATGTCCTCCATGTCGTCCCGGAACGGCGCGTAGAGGTCGTTGTGCAGGACCAGCCACGCGTCGTCGCCCTCGGAGAACAGGCTGCCGTCGATGTGGTGGTAGGCGCCGGGCTCGATGAAGGCCGGGCCCCCGGCGACCGGGTCGCCGAACGGCTTGTCGAGGTTGCCCTCGACCAGCCGGTACGGGCCCTCGACGCCGCCCTCGCTCACCAGCATGAATGACCCGACCAAGCGGGAGTGGTCGCCCATGCACGCGACGATGTACCAGTTGCCGCGGAAGTAGTGCACCTCAGGGGCCCAGGCGTTGCCGCGCTTGCCGAACCGGCCGTCGTCGTACCAGTGCTCCTGCCACGGCGCGACGACGGTGCGCCCGGGCCGGTTCTCGCCGACGAACTCGGGCGACCACACCTTGCCCTTCTCGGCGTCCGGCCGGATGCCCGTCGTGTCGGCGAGCTTCCACGGTCCGCGCAGGGAATCGGCCACCCACAGGAAGATGCCGTCGTTCCACGGGCCGGCCGCCGTCAGCCCGGGGGCGCGCGTGGTGCCCGTGGCGACGTAGACGGGGCGGCCGTCGACGACGAAGCAGTTGACATAGGTGTCGCGGATCCAGACCTGGCCGCGCTCCTCGTCCCGGGGGCGCAGCTCCAGCGGCAGGACGAAGGAGTTGTCGTCGCGCGGCCACAGGTCCGGCCGGGTGTCCGCCACGCCGTAGGGCTCGAGGTCGGGCCAGTTCGCCGGGTAGCGCGCGGGATGCTGCCCGGCCGCTGCGGCGTCCCCGGTTGCTTGGCCGGCCGGGGCTTGGCCACCCGGGGTCGACGCCGCCGCGGGCTTGGCCCAGCCCAGCGCCAGCGAGCCGGCGAGGCCCGCGGCACCCGCCAGCAGCGACCGCCGGTCGACGGGGAACTCGTTCGCGAAGCCAGTCATCGTGAGACGTCCTCCTTTCACGCGCGGCGCCGGTGCCGCGCGTCGAGATGGACGCTAACCAGAGTCATTTCGACGCTCAAGGCGCGACAGAAAGGTCGCCGGCCCCAGCCATCCGCACCGTGGCGACCGGCCGCCACTTCGGTGGGTTGCACGGTGGCCGGCGACGACTTCGGTCGGTTGCACGGTGGCCAGCCGCCACTTCGGTCGGTTGCACGGTGGCCGATATGACTTCGGTCGGTTGCTCTGAGATCGGTCGTTTAATTGACCGATCTCAGAGC
>NZ_JBHUUX010000090.1:0-18649 GCF_042670845.1 Promicromonospora sp. NPDC057138
CTCCCTGGCGAAACCAGGGAGACTCGGACAGGCGCTCTACTTCGCGGAACGCTCTACCGGGTCAGAAGCCGCTGTAGTTCGGCGACTCGACGGTCATCTGCACGTCGTGCGGGTGGCTCTCCTTGAGCGACGCCGACGTGATGCGGATGAACTTGCCGCCCGCCTGCAGCTCCGGGACCGTCCGCGCACCGGTGTAGAACATCGTCTGGTGCAGACCACCGATGAGCTGATGGGCCACGGTGGACAGCGGCCCCTTGTAGGCGACCTGGCCCTCGATGCCCTCGGGCACGATCTTGTCGTCGCTCGTGACCTCGGCCTGGAAGTACCGGTCCTTCGAGTACGACTTCTTGCCGCGCGAGGACATGGCGCCCATCGAGCCCATGCCGCGGTACGTCTTGAACTGCTTGCCGCCCACCAGCACCAGGTCGCCCGGCGTCTCCTCGCAGCCCGCGAACAGCGAGCCCAGCATCACGGTGTCGGCGCCCGCCACGATGGCCTTGCCGATCTCGCCGGAGTGCTTGAGGCCGCCGTCGGCGATGACGGGAACCCCGGCCGGCTTGCAGGCCAGCGACGCCTCGTAGACGGCGGTGATCTGCGGTACGCCGACGCCGGTCACGATGCGGGTGGTGCAGATCGAGCCCGGCCCGACGCCGACCTTCACGGCGTCCGCCCCGGCGTCGACGAAGGCCTGGGCGCCCTGACGGGTGGCGACGTTGCCGCCGATCACCTGGACGTCCTTCGTGGCCGGGTCGGTCTTGAGACGCTTGACCATGTCGATCAGCATGCGGACGTTGCCGTGCGCGGTGTCGGCGACGAGCACGTCCACGCCGGCTTCGATCAGGGCGGTCGCCCGCTGCCACGCGTCACCGAAGTAGCCGATCGCCGCGCCCACCATGAGGCGGCCCTGGCCGTCCTTGGACGAGTCGGGGAACTGCTCGGACTTCACGAAGTCCTTGACGGTGATCAGGCCGGTGATGCGGCCGTCCGGGTCGATCAGCGGGAGGCGCTCGAGCTTGTGCTTGCGCAGCAGCAGCGTGGCGTCGTCGCGCGCGATGCCGGACGGGCCGGTGATCAGCGGCTGCGGCGTCATCACCTCGTCCACCTTGGTGGTGGCCCACTCGGCGACGGGCGTGAAGCGCAGGTCGCGGTTGGTGACCATGCCGATCAGCTTGTTCTCGGCGTCGACGACGGGGAAGCCGGAGATCCGGAACTGGCCCGCGAGGGTGTCGAGCTCCTCGAGCGTGGCGTCCGGGCCGATCGTGACGGGGTTCGTGATGATGCCCGTCTGCGTCCGCTTCACCAGGTCGACCTGGTAGGCCTGGTCCTCGATGGAGAGGTTGCGGTGCAGCACACCGAGGCCACCCTGGCGCGCCATGGCGATCGCCATGGCGGACTCGGTGACCGTGTCCATCGCCGCGGACAGCAGCGGAATCTTGAGCGAGATCTCGCGCGTCAGGCGAGACGTCGTGTCGATGTCCGACGGCGCCAGGTCGGAGTAACCCGGCAGCAGCAGGACGTCGTCATAGGTGAGCCCGAGGAAACCGAACGGGTCGGCCGGCGAGGTCTGGTCCGTCATGAAGGCAGTCTACGGCCCGGGCCGCCGCAGATCCTGGCCGGGCCGTGGTACCGGCCCGAGGCGTGCGTCACCTCGCCTTGATGACGGCAAGCACCTCGTGCAGCAGGCCGGTGAACGAGCGCACCCGCTGCACCGTGGGCCCGAACGGCAGGTCCGTCGCCGCGGCGTCGGCCCGCAGGCCCACGAAGATCGGCAGCTCGGGATAGCTCTCGTTCACCGCGTGCACGACGTCGAGGTCCGGCTTGTTCTGCGTGGTGGCCAGCACCACCGCCGTCGGGCGGACCATCGTCACCAGCTCGACCGAGCGGTGGGTGCTCGCGGGGCCCGTGACGATCCGCGCCATCGAGCCCTGCGCGGCCAGCGCCGCGGCGAGCGCGTGCGCCGACAGCGGCACCACCTCGTCGGGGGCGGCGAACACCAGGACGATCTTGCGCATCCGGCTCGGGTGGTTGGCCGGCGGGCCGCCCGCCTCGACCATCACCCGCTCGAACTCCTCGGTGTAGTGGCGCAGCGCCCGCAGCGCGGCGGTCGCGAGCACCACCTCGGGCATCTCGCCCGGGCCGGCGAGGACAGTGCGCTCGGACAGCCGTAGCCAGGCCGGCTCCACGAGCTCGGTCCACCAGGTCGCGGGATCGCCCTCAGGGCCGAGCACCAGGAGGTTGTCACAGGCGGTTCTGCTGTAGGCCAGGGCGGCGTCGACCAGGGCGGACACCCTGCCGGACGTCGGGGCCGCGGCGGACGCCGACCGCGGGCCGGCCGCCGCGGGGGCATCGCCGCCCGTCGCTCCGCCGGGCAGGGCGCGCAGGCGGGCCCGCCCGCGCGGCTCCTCCGGCTGCTCGCCACCCGACCGCTCGCCGCCCGACGCCGGACCGGCCTCGACCGCCTGCTCGTCCGCCCCGTCCGGCGCCTCGACGGTGCCGAGGAACTTCTCCGCGAACTCCGGCTCGCCGGACTCCTCCTCCGACTCGTCCTCGACCTGCACGGCGGGCAGCGCGGGGGCGGTCCGGGCGGCGACCTCGAGCTCCGCCTCACTGGCCTCGACCGCGGCGCGAGCGGCGTCCACCGGCGCCACGCCCTCCAGCGTGAGCCGGCGCATCACGAGAAGCCGGGCGACGTCGTCCGGCGTGTAGCGGCGGTGCGATCCAGCCGTACGACCCGATGGGCCGAGCCCGTACCGGCGGTCCCACGTGCGAAGGGTGGCTGGCGCGACCCCGAGGCGTCTGGCTACCGCTGCGACGGCCAGTCCGGGGCTGGATGTACGTGACCCGCCCGAGTTCTGGGCAGGCCGCGAAGATGTCATGGACTCGATTCTGCCGACCTGGACCTCTCTGCGCCACTGCGAAACCCGGCGTGCCGCCGATCTTGGTGGAATTCGGTTCACATCGGAACAAAACCGGTCAGGGCTGACGCGCTTCGGCTGAACCGCTTCGGGCAACTTGACTCGAAACTGCCCCTTGAACAACTTCTGCACAACTTGTAGGTTGTTCGGCATGACGGAGATCTCGAGGCTTCCCGGTCCGGTAATGGAACTGTGGGAATGGCAGTACCAGGGCGCATGCCGCGACGCGGACGACACGCTGTTCTTTCACCCCGAGGGCGAGCGTGGGTCGACCCGCCGCAGGCGTGCCGAGGCCGCGAAGGCGATCTGCCGCTCCTGCCCCGTGATGATGCAGTGCCGCGAGCAGTCGCTCCGCGTGCGCGAGCCGTACGGCGTCTGGGGCGGGCTCAGCGAGGACGAGCGGTCGGCCATCCTCGCGGGCAAGTCCGTCTCGGCCTGATCCTGATCTCCCACGCCACCTGATCTCCCCCGCCGGAAGCGGGAACGGCAAGGGCCCCGCACCTTTCGGTGCGGGGCCCTCGTCATCTCCTGGCGTGGGCTGGGGTCAGCTCACGACCACGGCGAGGACGTCGCGGGCCGAGAGCACCAGGTACTCCTCGCCCGCGTACTTGACCTCGGTGCCGCCGTACTTGGAGTAGATCACCTTGTCACCGACGGCGACGTCCAGCGGCACACGGTTGCCGTTGTCGTCGATGCGGCCCTGGCCAACGGCCAGAACCTCGCCCTCCTGGGGCTTCTCCTTGGCGGTGTCCGGGATGACCAGGCCGGAAGCGGTCGTGGTCTCGGCTTCGAGAGCCTTGACGACGATCCGGTCCTCGAGCGGCTTGATGGGGACCGACACGTCGGACCTCCTCTTTCATGAGCGGATCGAGAGATCTGCTTCGTGGTGGACTTAAGGGGCTCGAACGTTCGACGGTCCGCCGTCGTCGCGGGTGCCGGCGGGCACGAACGTCTGGATCCCCCGTCGCGGGCCCCGGGGACCGGGTTCCGCGGCGGTGGACAACCCCAAATCTAGGTCGGCGCTAGCACTCGGTCAAGGCGAGTGCCAATCGCGTGAACCTGCTCACGCCCCGCGCGACCGATCGGCGGCCCGCACACCGGAATCTCGCCATCTCTGCGACAAGGTTGCGTCGAGTCACTCGTCACGACCAGGACGAACGTGGAAAGATCTTCCCATGGATGCGGCGATTCTGAGCAAACTGCTCAGCCCAGACGGCTGGGCCCTGCTTGGCGCCCTGCCGCCCTATGACGAGCGGCACGCGATGAAGACCGTGACGACCCTACGCGCCAAGGGCATCGCGCCGGACCTCGCGGCCGCCGTGGTGACCCAGTCCCGGCTGCGCGCGCGGGCCCGGTCCAAGTTCGGCGACTTCGCCGACGGGATGCTCTTCACCGCGGACGGCCTGGAGCAGGCCACCCGGCTCCTCGTCGCGGCACTGCACGCCCGGCGCTACCTGGACGCGGGAGTCACCGCGCTCGCCGACCTGACCTGCGGCATCGGCGCCGACTCCCTGGCTTTTGCCGGGACCGGGCTCCGCGTCGTGGCGACCGACCTCGACGAGTGCACGGCCGCCATCGCGCAGTGGAACCTGCGTCACTTCCCCGAGGCCGACGTGCGGCACACCGACGGCCTCTCGCTCGACCTGCGCGCCGAGGGCGTCGAGGGCGTCTACGCCGACCCCGCGCGCCGGGTGAGCGGCGGCTCGGGCGGCCGCAGCCGCCGGGTCTTCGACCCGCGCGCCTACGAACCCCCGCTCGACGCCGTGTGGGCGCTGCGCGAGACGGTGCCCGCCGTCGGCATCAAGGTGGGCCCGGGCATCGCGCACGACGGGCTGCCCGCCGACGCCGAGACGCAGTGGGTCTCCGTCAACGGCGACGTGGTCGAGGCCGGCCTCTGGTTCGGCCCGCTCGCGCCCGACGGCCCCGGCCGCTCGGCGCTCTTGCTGCGTACCTTCACCGACGACGACGGCAAGGAGCACACGCTCAGCCGCGCCGTGCGGGGCGACGACGTCACGCCCGACGTCGGCGCCGTCGGGCAGTATCTCTACGAGCCCGACGGGGCGGTCATCCGTGCGGGCCTGGTGGGCCAGGCCGCCGCCGAGCTCGGCGGGCGGCTGGTCGACCCGACCATCGCGTACGTCACCACCGACGACCCCGCCGACCTGCCGCCGGCCCGTCCGGCGGAGACGGCCGGGGCGCAGGCCCCGATCGCCACCGGCTACCGCGTGCTCGACACCATGCCGTTCGGTCTGAAGCGCCTCAAGTCGTACCTGCGGGACCGGAACGTCGGGCGCATCACCATCAAGAAGCGAGGCACCGCCGTGGTGCCTGAACAACTTCGCAAGCAGCTCGTGCTCACCGGGACCGAGGAGGCGACGATCGTGCTCACACGCGTGGCAGGCAACCAACAGGTGCTCGTCGTCGAACCACTGGGAGCCGCATGAGCTCGCCTGCCCGGCTCGGCTTCGGCGAATCCCCACGTTCCACGGTTGGTCTCGAGTGGGAGATCGGGCTCGTCGAGTCCGGTAGCGCCAATCTTTCCCAGCTGGGACCGGAGGTGCTCGACGCGCTCGCGCGCGGCGCCGCCGTCGGCCCGTCGGAGAGCCCGCCGGACGGCGTGACGGGCTACCCCCCGCACGTGACCGGCGAGTTCATGAGGAACACCGTCGAGCTGGTCACCGGCGTCTGCCGGACCGTGGCCGGCGCGGGCGCGGACCTGACCCGCCTCCTCGACCGTGTGCGGGCCGTGACCGACCCCATGGGCCTCGACCTCATGGGCGGCGGGACGCACCCGTTCGCGCGGGCTGCCGACCAGATCGTGGGCGACAAGGAGCGCTATGCCCGCATCCGGGAGCGCACGGGCGTCTGGGGCGCTCAGCTGATCATCTGGGGGCTGCACGTCCACGTCGGCGTCGAGCACCGGGACAAGGCGCTGCCGCTCATGCGCGCGATGCTCACCTACTTCCCGCACCTGCAGGCGCTGTCGGCCGGGTCCCCGTACTGGGCCGGCGAGCACACGGGGTTCGCGTCCAACCGGTCGCTGCTGTTCCAGCAGATCCCGAGCTCCGGGCTGCCGGTCGCATTCGAGACCTGGCAGGAGCTGGAGGCGTACGCGGGCGACATGCTGCACGTCGGTGCTGTCGAGGCGTTCAACGAGGTGCACTGGGACATCCGCCCCTCGCCGAAGTTCGGCACGCTCGAGGTCCGGGTGTGCGACGGCCCCACCAACCTGAAGGAGGCCCTCACGCTGGCGGCGGTCGTGCACTGCCTCGTGGAGCACCTGTCCACGCAGCTCGACCAGGGCCGGACCCTGCCGGAGCTGCCGCCGTGGTTCGTGGAGGAGAACAAGTTCCGCTCGGCGCGCTACGGGCTCGACGCCACGGTGATCCTGGACGCCGACGGCAACCAGGGGCCGATCGCCGACTCGATAGCCAAGCTGCTGGTCGAGCTGGAGCCCGTCGCGCAGCGGCTCGGCTGCGCCGCGGAGCTGGCCGGAGTGCGGGACATCGTCCGCGGCGGGGCCTCGTACCAGCGGCAGCAGGCGGTGGCTGCGGCGCACGACGGCGACCTGGTGCCGGTCGTGCGCGCGATGGTGGAGGAGATGCGCAGGGGCAACCCCCTCTGACCGGGGCGTCAGATGACCTGGGCGGCGTCGTCGAAGTTCAGGCGCGGGGCGCGCGGCCGGGTGGTGTCGGCACCCTCGGCCGCACTGACGTTGATGACGAGGAAGCTCTTCCAGCCGTTCTCGGCGAAGAACTCGGCGTCGATCCCGTCGTAGATCCCGTGCATCGGGCCGGCCGACAGGCCCGCGGCGCGCAGGCCCACGATCAGATAGCCCGCCTGCAGCAGGGCGTTGGTGCGCGCGGCGCCGGCCCGCGCTTCGTCGTCGGCCGCGAAGTAGTCGCGAGCGCCCGGCATGTGCGGAACCAGGACGTCGAGGCGCTCGTGGAAGTCGGGGTCGTACGCGAGCACGAGGGTGACCGGCGCGTTGGCGACGCGTTCCTGGTTGCCCTCGGGCATGGTGGCGACGAGGCGCTGCCGGGCCTCCGGCGTGCGGACGACCAGCATGCGCAGCGGGCTGACGTTCATCGAGGTCGGGCCCCACTTGATGAGGTCGTACACGGCGGCGAGCTGCTCGTCGGTCACCTCGGACTCGGCGAAGGTCGTCACGGTGCGCGCCGTGCGGAACAGGCGGTCGGCTGTCGCGTCGTCGATGGCGAGGTGCGAAGCCTCAAGAGTCTCAGTCATGCCGTCGTCAACAAGATCGCCCCAGGCGATAGTTCAAAATACAACTATGAGGCTGGACACAGCCCCGTCCCCCCAACCGGCCGCACTACGGACCAACTACGATGGACGCATGGCAGAACCTCTGGTCCTCGGTATCGAGACCTCCTGCGACGAGACGGGTGTCGCGCTGGTCCGCGGAAACGAGCTCCTGGTCGACGCCGTCGCCAGCTCGATGGAGGAGCACGCCCGCTACGGCGGCATCATTCCCGAGGTCGCCAGCCGCGCCCACCTCGAGGCGATGGTCCCCACGATCCAGAAGGCGCTCGGCGACGCCGACGTCGACCTGTCCGAGGTCGACGCGATCGCCGTGACCGCCGGACCCGGCCTGGTGGGGCCGCTCACCATCGGCGCCTCTGCCGCCAAGGCCCTGTCGATTGGCCTGAACAAGCCGCTGTACGGCGTGAACCACGTGATCGGGCACGCGTGCGTGGACCAGCTCGTGGACGGCCCCCTCCCGGAACGGGCGATGGCGCTCGTGGTCAGCGGCGGCCACAGCTCGCTGCTGATGGTCGACGACATCGCCACGGACGTCACGGAGCTCGGCTCCACCCTGGACGACGCCGCCGGCGAGGCCTTCGACAAGGTCGGCCGCCTGCTCGGCCTGCCCTACCCCGGCGGCCCGCACATCGACCGGCTCGCGCGCGAGGGCGACCCCTCGGCCATCCGCTTCCCGCGCGGCCTCACCGCCGCGAAGGACCAGGCGAAGCACGCCTACGACTTCTCGTTCTCCGGCCTCAAGACGGCGGTGGCCCGCTGGGTCGAGGCCCGCACCGACGCCGGGCAGGCCATCCCGGTGCACGACGTCGCGGCGTCGTTCGCCGAGGCCGTCGCCGACGTCCTCACCGCCAAGACCATCGCCGCGTGCCACAAGCACGGCGTCGACACACTGGTGATCGGCGGCGGGTTCTCGGCCAACAGCCAGCTCCGCGAGATGGCGGCCAAGCGCTGCGCCGAGGCCGGGATCGACCTGCGCATCCCGCCCATCCGCTACTGCACCGACAACGGCGCGATGATCGCGGCGCTGGGTTCCGCCGTCGTGCGCGCCGGGGTGGCGCCGAGCAGCCTGGACATCCCGGTGGACTCGTCGATGCCGCTGACGACGATCACCGTCTGACGGCCTCGGTCACGCCCCCCGTCGCGACCTCGCGCGCCGGGTCGTTCGACCACTGCGACCACGAGCCCGGGTAGAGCGCCGCATCGACGCCGGCGACGGCGAGCGCGGCTACCTCGTGGGACGCCGTGACACCCGAGCCGCAGTACACGCCGACGACGAGCGAGGCGACGTCGTCGCCGGTCGAGCCGGCCTCACCGCTGGTCGAGCCTGCCCCACCGCTGGTCGAGCCGGCCCCACCGCTGGTCGAGCCTGTCGAGACCCCCAGCCCACCGAACCGCCGCCTCAGGTCCGCCGTCGGCAGGAACCGCCCGTCCACCCGCAGGTTCTCGGTGGTCGGCGCGCTGGCCGCACCCGGGATGTGCCCGGCCTGCGGGTCGACCGGCTCCACCTCGCCGCGGTAGCGCTCGGCGGCACGGGCGTCCAGGAGCACGCCGTCACCGTCGGCCAGGGCGGCCGCCTCGTCCGCGTCCAGGACGGGCATGCCGCCCGGCCGCACGACGACGTCGCCCGGCTCCGGCATGACGTCGCCCGGTTCCAGGGCGAGCCCCCGCGCGGTCCAGGCGGCGAGGCCGCCGTCGAGGATGCGTACGTCCGGCACCCCGAAATACCGCAGGAGCCACCAGGCGCGGGCTGCCGACGTCCCGCCGACGGAGTCGTAGACGACGACGCGCGAGTCACCCGAGACGCCCCAGCGGCGCGCGGCCTGCTGGAACGCCGACGCCGAGGGCAGCGGGTGCCTCCCGGCAGCGGACGACGCGGGCGCCGCGAGCTCGGTCTCCAGGTCGACGTACACGGCGCCCGGGACGTGGCCGGCGCGGTACTGGTCGTGTCCGTCGGTCATACCGAGCGCCCACCGGACGTCGAGCACGACGGGACGCCCCTCGGCAGGGTCCGCTCCCCCGCCGAGCTGGAGGTCGGCGGCGAGCGCCGTGACATCGACCAGAACTCGTTCTCTCATGCTGCAGTACCTCTCATCATCAGCGACCAATTCATATCGTCGGCCCCGCTAAACCTACTAATCCAGGGCTCGGATTAGCACGTTTAGGAGGTTCGAGTAGGTAGTTTCGGGCGACCTCAGGCCGCACCCGCCTCGTCGTCCGGGTCGTCCGGAGTGGCCGGCGCGTCCTGGACGGCCTCCGCCTCGGCGAGCTCCAGGCGCATCGTGTACGCGTCCTTGTCCTCCGGCTGGTAATAGCGCTTCCGGACGCCGAGGATCTGGAACCCGAACTCCGCGTACAGCGCGATCGCGGCGTCGTTGTCGACCCGCACCTCCAGGAGCACCGCCTCGGCCTTGAGCTTGCGGGAGCGCTCGATCAGCGCGGTCAGGAGCTGCCTGCCCACGCCGTGCCGCTGACAGTGCGGGTCGACGCCGATGGTCATGACCTGCGTGACGTCGCCGTCGAACCACAGGCCCGCGTAGCCGATGACGGGCTGCGGGCCGGCGGCGTCGAGGCGCTCCGGCTCCGCCACGATGTACCAGCGGCCGAGACCGGCGAGCTCGTCGGCGAGCATCCCGTACGTCCAGGCGCCCCGACCGAACAGCAGGCGCTCCAGCTCCAGCACGTGGTCGAAGTCGGCGTTGCGCAGCGGGCGGAGCCGCACCTCGCTGATCACGCGGCACCCCCGGCCGAAGCGGAGGTGGCGCCCGGCCCTGCGGTCGATCCAGCACCTGCAGTCGAACCCGCGCCAGAGGTCGAACCAGCGCCGGCCCGAGCCGGCTCGTGCACGTCCGGGCGCCGCAGGTACAGCGGCTCGGACGGCTGGTCCGCGCCCGCGGCGCGGCGGACGAGCGCCAGCCGGGCCAGGACCGTCGCGTCGGGGACGAGGGGGGCGTCGTCGGCCACGGGAAGGAACTCGGGGTAAAGCATCGCGCCCTCGCCGATCACGACGGGCAGCTGCCCAGCGGCCGCGTCGGGCGGCGCGAGCTGGGCCTGCGCGACGAACCCGGCCCGGTCGACGTCGGGCCCCGCGAGCAGCTCGACCACCGGGAGGCCGTGCGGGCCCTCGTGCGCGACCACGCGGTAGCGCGCCCAGTAGACCTCCTTGCGGCGGGCGTCGGACGTCGCCAGGATCTCGGCGCCCGGGCGCAGCCCGAGGTCGCTGACTGCCTGGACGGCCAGCGCGTCGAGGCTGGGCACGCCCAGCACGGGGACGCCGAGCGTGAGCGCGAGCGTCCGGGCCGTGACCAGCCCGACACGGAGGCCCGTGAACGGGGCAGGCCCCGTCCCGGCGACGACGGCGGTCAGGTCGGCGCGGTCGATCCCCGCCTCGGCGAGGACCTCGGTGATCAGGGGCGCGAGCGACTCGGCGTGCCGGCGACGCTCGTCCGAGGTGCGGGACGCTAGGCGCGCACCGTCCTCGTCGACGAGCGAGACGGCGACGGAAGCGGAGGTATCGAGAGCAAGAACGGCCACGCGGCCAGCCTAGTTCGCCAGGCGGCGCAGCCGGGACCCCAGGTCCACACCGGACCAGCGCGGCCCGACGGCGTGGATGGTCGCCTTGCGCGTCCCCGCCTCCGGGTCCTCCTCGACGGCGACGCCGGGGTCGAACGACGGCGCACCCCGCGGGCGTTCCAGGTCGATCTCCAGGCGGTCGTCCGCGAGCGCCTCGGCCAGGCCGCGCCCCCACTCGACGATGGTGATCGAGTCCTCGAGGGACGAGTCGAGGTCGAGCGCGTCGAGCTCGCTCAGCCCGCCGAGCCGGTAGGCGTCCACGTGCACGAGGCCGGGGCCGCGCGTGCCGTCGGGACGCGGCAGCGCGGGGTGCTCGCGCGCCACGATGAACGTGGGTGAGGCGACCTGGCCGCGGACGTTCAGCGCCGCCCCGATCCCCTGGGTGAGGGTCGTCTTGCCGGCACCGAGGTCGCCGGTGAGGATCACCAGGTCCCCGGCGCGCAGCACCTCGGCGAGGACGCCGCCGAGGGCGCGCGTCGTATCGGCGTCGGGCAGCTCCAGCGTCACTACCTCCGACGTCGCGATGTCGCCCTGTCCTCTCATCGTTGTCCTCTCATCGTTCCGCTCACACGGTCTCCTTTCCTGCCGTGCCCACGTACACGCGGGGCACGCGCGCCCCGAGGCGCGTCACGATCTCATAGCTGATGGTGCCGGCGGCCAGCGCCCAGTCCTGTGCGTTGGGCGCGCCGGCGCGGGCCAGCCCGTCGGACGCCCCGAACAGGGTGACGACGTCGCCGGCCTGCTCCGACGCGTACGGGCCGAGGTCGATCATGACCTGGTCCATGCACACCCGCCCGGCGATCCGCAGCACGCGGGCGGTGCCGCGGCCGGTGCCAGGTGCCGCGACGTCGTCCACCCCGCCGCCGACGAGGACGGGGCCGCCCGGGCCGAGCGAGCCCCCGGATGCGTGGCGCGGGATCCCGTCCCCGTACCCGAGCGGGATCACGCCGAGCACCGTGTCCTGGGACGTGGTGTAGAAGTGGCCGTAGGAGACCCCGTGGCCGGCGGGTACCCGTTTGACCGTGGCGAGCCGCGCCTCCAGCGTCATCGCCGGCCGCAGCCCGTAGTCGCCCGGCGCGCCGAGCTGCGGGACGGGCGAGAGCCCGAAGACGGCGATCCCGGGGCGCACCAGGTCGTAGTGCGCGGCGGGGTTGGTCAGGGTCGCCGCGGAGTTGGCGATGTGCCGCACCTCGATCGCCATGCCGGCCGCCTCGACTGCACGGATCGCGTCCTCGAAGGCGTGGATCTGCATCTTCACCGACGGGTCGTCCGGCTCGTCGGCGAGCGCGAAGTGCGACATGACGCCGACGACCGCCAGCGCGCCCTCGGCCTGCAGCGCCGCGGCCCGGTCGAGCACGGCCGGCAGGTCGTCCGGCATGAGGCCGTTGCGGCCCAGGCCGGTCTCGACCTTGAGGTGCACGCGGGCCGGGCGGCCTGCCGCGCGGGCGCCGTCAGCCACCTCGTCGAGGGCCCAGGCGCCGGCAACCGCGACGTCGACGTCGTACCGGACCAGGTCCGCGAAGGGGGCGCCGGGCGCGTAGAGCCAGGTCAGGACCCGCGGTCCCGGCCCGACGGCGGCGCGGACCGCCAGCGCCTCGGCGCTCTGTGCCGCGCCGAGCCATGTCGCCCCGCCCGCGAGCGCCGCCCGGGCCGCCGGTGCCAGCCCGTGGCCGTACGCGTCGGCCTTGACGACGGCCATGACCTGGGCGGTCGCGGCGGTCGCCCGCAGGGCGCGCACGTTGTCGCGGATCGCGTCGAGATCGACGACCGCGCGTGCGGGATAGACGGGGGTGGTGCTCATCCCACCGATTCTTGCACCTGTCAGATCCCCACGAACGTGTCAGACCCTCAGGTCACTCGAGTGACCTGAGGGTCTGACAGCTACGGGGGCGTCTGACGGGTCCATTCGGCCAGGTCTCTCCGGGACTCGAAGCGGCGCAGGAGTCCGGACAGCGGGTCGGTCAGCTCGAGGGAGCGCGCCAGGAGCTGCAGGGGGCGGTCGAAGTCGTCGGGGTCGGTGTCGCGGAGCTCGGGCCAGAACGGGT
The DNA here is from genome assembly GCF_042670845.1 of Promicromonospora sp. NPDC057138. Lineage (NCBI taxonomy): Bacteria > Bacillati > Actinomycetota > Actinomycetes > Micrococcales > Promicromonosporaceae > Promicromonospora > Promicromonospora sp. NPDC057138. The sequence continues at coordinate 12,815 of NZ_JBHUUX010000090.1, forward strand.
CGTGCAGGATCGGCAGCCCGAGCGACGCCATGTGCAGGCGCAGCTGGTGGGTCTTGCCGGTGTGCGGTTCGAGTCGGTACAGGCCCAGGCCGCGCGCCTCGTCGGCGGCGACGAGGGTGATGAGCGACTCCGCGTTCGGCTCCCCCGGCACCTCCTCGGCGCGGGTGACGCCGCGCCGCTTCACGATGCGGCTGCGGAGGGTGACGGGCTCGCCCAGGGCGACCCGGGCGGCGTCGGGCAGCAGATCGCCGCCCGACGGCGGGAGGCCGCCCGACCGCGCGCGACTGACCGACGGCGCCAGCGGCGCCACCGCCTCGTAGACCTTGCGCACCTGGCGGCGGGCGAACGCCTCCTGATAGGGGCCGCGCACCTCGGGCCGCACGGTGAAGACCAGCACGCCCGCCGTCCCGCGGTCGAGCCGGTGGGCCGGGGAGAGCTCGGGCAGGTCGAGGGCGGCCCGGAGCCGGACCAGGGCGGTCTGGCGCACCCAGCGCCCGCGCGGCATCGTCGCGAGGAAGTGCGGCTTGTCCACGACCAGCAGGTTCTCGTCGCGGTGCAGCACCTCCGGCTCGAACGGGATCTCGTCCTCGTGCGCGGGCGGGTCGCGGTACAGGTAGAGGAAGCCGCGCGGCTCGTACGGCGTCGTCGGCGTCAGCGGCGCGCCGTGGCCCGTGACGATCTCGCCCAGCGCGAGCTTCTCGCGCAGCCGGACCTCGTCGGCGCGGAACCGGTCCAGGAGGTAGTCGAGGGCGTACGGGAACCGCGCCACCACGTCGGGATCGTGCGGCAGCACGAGCCGGGTGGGGTTCAGCCCGTCCCGCACGGGCAGCGGGGGGCGGTGCTTGAGGGGACCGGTCCGGCGTCCGGTGCCCGACGGCGCATGGGTCACGCCGCCAACCTAACCCCGCCCGACCTGGGCCATCGCCCCGAAACATTCGTGCCAAAACCCGCCGCAGATGAAACAGGGATGCAACGCCCAGTCTTCATCCACCTAACGGCGCTCGCCTAGTTTTCGCAGGACGGCCGTGCGGTCGTACCGCACACGACCTCGGAGGACGCATGAAGGCCCTGAAGAACCCAGCCCTGCAGATCGGCATAGCGGCGATCGCCGGAATCGCCTTCGGGCTCGTCGCCGGCGACTGGGCGAGCAACCTGAAGTTCGTCGGCGACCTCTTCATCCGGCTCATCCAGATGTCGATAGTGCCGCTCGTCATGGCCTCGGTGATCGTCGCGACGGGCTCCATGAGCGGCCAGGGCGCCGGCAAGCTCGCGCTGCGGACGTTCGGCTGGATGATCTCGTTCTCCGTCGTCGCGGCGCTGCTCGCCTGGGGCCTGAGCGAGCTCATCCGGCCCGGGGCCGGGATGGTGTTCACGGGCGAGCTCGACCCCGCGCTGACCCCGCCGGAGCCGACGAGCTGGCAGGACACGGTGCTCGGTTTCGTCTCGACGAACATCTTCGAGGCGATGTCGACGGCGAACATGGTGCCGATCATCGTCTTCTCGCTGCTGTTCGGCGCCGCGCTCAACCTCTACATCGCCCGGACCGGCAGCCGGCTCGTGCTCGGGTTCTTCGACCAGCTCCAGCAGATCGTCCTGACGATGATCAGGCTCGTCATGTACATCGCGCCCGTCGGCGTGTTCTGCCTGCTGGCGGCGCTCGCGGGAGACGTGGGGTTCGCCGTCGTGACGACGGCGCTGAGCTACCTCGGCACGACGCTGCTGGGCGTCGTCATCCTCCTGGTCCTGTTCGTCGCCGTCGTGGCGCTACGCACGCGGTTGAGCCCGTGGAAGCTGCCGCGCAAGCTCGCGGAGCAGACGGCGATAGCGGTCACGACGACGAGCTCGGCCGTCACGTTCCCGACCGTGCTGCGCAACGCCGTCGAGAAGGTCGGCATCAGCAAGCGCGTGGCGAGCTTCACGCTGTCCGTCGGCCTGACGATGGGCTCCTACGGGGCCGTCCTCAACTACACCATCGTCGTGCTGTTCCTCGCTCAGGCGGGCGACGTCACGCTGTCGCCGGGGCAGCTCGTCCTGGGGATGGGGCTCGCCGTGCTGCTCAACATGGGCACCATCACGGTGCCGGGCGGGTTCCCCGTCGTCGCGATGTTCCTCGCCACGTCGCTCGGGCTACCGTTCGAGGCGGTGGGGCTGCTCATCGCGGTGGACTGGTTCACGGGCATCTTCCGGACGTTCCTCAACGTCAACGGCGACACGTTCGTCGCGATGCTCGTCGCGAGCGCGAGCGACGAGATCGACCGCGACGTCTACGACGATCGGAAGGTCGCGGCGGCGAGCGAGGACTCCACCACACCCGAGGAAGACGCCTCCACGCCGGAGGACGAGGCGAACGCCGAAGCCGCAGCGGTGAAGGAAACCGCCTGAACCTTGCAGTGAGTGCAAAAAAGGTGGACGATGCGGGGATGGGCCTTTACGACATTCCGTTCCACACGATGGACGGCACCGAGATCTCGCTGGCTGAGCACAAGGACGACGTGGTGCTCGTTGTGAACGTGGCCTCGCGGTGCGGCCTGACGCCGCAGTACGAGACCCTGGAGAAGCTGCACAAGGAGTACCAGGACCGAGGGTTCACGGTGCTGGGTTTCCCCAGCAACCAGTTCCTGCAGGAGCTCAGCTCGAACGAGAAGATCGCCGAGTTCTGCTCCATGACGTACGGCGTCACGTTCCCCGTGCTCGACAAGGTCAAGGTGAACGGGCGGCAGGCGCACCCGCTCTACGCCGAGCTCAAGAAGACCGAGGACGCGGAAGGCTACTCGGGCAAGATCCGCTGGAACTTCGAGAAGTTCCTGGTCCTGCCCGGCGGCGACGTGCGCCGGTACGCACCGAAGACCCTGCCGGACGACCCGGCGATCGTCGGGGAGATCGAGGCGCACCTGCCCCGCTGAGATCCGGGCCGCCGCTTCGGCGGCGACCAGGGTCCGGCGACACGGGCTCCGACGCCTGAGGCCCCGGCAGCAGCCGGGGCCTCAGCCGTCGGAGTTTTCGCCCGGTCGGATCGGACGGCCCGGCCCGCCCCGAGCTCGGGTGCCCGGAGCACCCGGGGGGCCTACGCTGGTGCCCATGGACGCGAACCGGTTTCGGCAGGCGACGCCCGAGGACGCGCAGGCGCTCCTCGACGTCGAGCGCGCCGCCGGGATCGCGGCCCTCGGCCACATCTTCCCGCCGGGCATGTACCCCTTCCCGACCGACGAGGTCCGGGCCAAGTGGGAGGCCGCGCTCACCGAGCCGGGGGTCCGCGTGCTCGTCCTGGACGACGACGCCGCCGGCTCCCGGCTGGCCTGCTTCGTCGCGCACGACGAGCGGCTGCTGCGACACCTGGCGGTGCACCCGTCCCGCTGGGGCGCCGGCCTGGCCCGCGCCGCCATGGACGCGGCGGTCGCCGAGATGCGCGACCCCCGCCTCTGGTGCCTCGCCGACAACGACCAGGCGATCGGCTTCTACGAGCACCTCGGCTGGCGCCGCACGGGCCGCACTCTGCCGTCCGAGTACCCGCCGTTCCCGGAGCAGGTCGAGATGGTCATCCCCCGGGACTGACACCCCTCCCCCGACCCGGAGGATATCGGCTGGTGAGCGGGGGATTCCCGGGGATAGCTTCGCCGCATGACGTTCGACGAGGAGATTGCCGAGGGGCTGGCCGTCCCGACCGATGGCTGGGACTTCTCCTGGTTCGCGGGCCGGGCCACCGAGGAGCGCCCGGGCTGGGGCTACGTGCGGCTGTGCGGCGAGCGCCTGGGCCGGGCCGACGCGGTGCTCGACGTCGACACGGGCGGCGGCGAGGTCTTCGCGGAGGCGCTGGGCCTGGCCTCGCGGGTGCCCGGCGTCGTGCGGGCCACCGAGGCCTGGGCGCCGAACCACGAGCTCGCCTCGGCGGCGCTGGAGCCGTTCGGCGGCGTGGTGACCCTGGTCGACGACGGCGCCGCCCCGATCCCCTTCGACGACGGCACGTTCGGCCTGGTCACGGGCCGCCACCCGGTCTCGTTCCCGTACGCCGAAGCGGCGCGGGTGCTGGCGCCCAGCGGCACGCTGCTGGTCCAGGAGGTCGGGGCCGGCTCCAACCGCGCGCTGTACGAGTTCCTCATGGGGCCGCAGGAGGACCGGGACGCCGAGTACCTGGACCAGGTCCGCGCCCAGGTGTCCGGCGTCGGCCTGGAACTGGTGCGGCTTCAGGACGCGCTGACGAAGGTCGAGTTCTTCGACCTGGCCGCGGTGGTGCACTTCCTGCGCAAGGTGCTGTGGACGGTGCCCGACTTCTCGGTCGAGAAGTACCAGGACCGGCTCCGCGACCTGCATGACCACATCGCGGAACACGGCTCGTTCGCCTGCCACAGCCGCCGCACGCTCGTGGAGGCGCGGAAGGCCTGAGCGGCCTCAGGGCGCCTGGGCCGGCTTCCCGTTCACGTCCTCGCGGGCCGACGGCGGGTCGGCGCGCTGCGCCGTCAGGTCGCGCGGCGTCAGGGTGAAGCCCTGCCAGTGCATCTCCATGGGGCTCTGGTCCTCGTCGCGCGCGACGTGGTGGAACCCGACGGCGACCCACGTGACGACGTCGGACAGCTCGGCCTCGTCCTGCGCGAAGTCGAGCACGCCCGACCCGCAAGTGCCCTCCTTGTTCGCCGTGGCGAAGAGCTGGCAGTCGTCCGACTCGGTGAACGCGATGGCGTAGCCGGCGTCGTCGCCGGCCTCGTGATGGTCGTCCTGGGTGAGCTCGAACGGCGTCGTCGCGCCCATCTCCACCTGATAGGAGATCTCGTGCCCGTCCTCGTTCAGCACGTCCGGGTTGACCACGCGCCACCAGCGCCGGTCCGCCGCCTGCGCGGTGCCCTCGCGCGTGATCGGCGTGAGCCCGCCCTCGACGAGCGGCGCCCGCGGCCCCTGCTCGCCGGTCGGCGCGGCGTCGTACTGCTCCACGGCCTGGCCGCCCCGGCCGCCGAGCGCCCAGTGCACCCGCCACACCGCGTTGTGCGAGTGGCTGGTGGCGTAGTCGGTGTCCCCGGGACCGACCGGCCAGCCGTGGGCCGGGTCGTCCCCGTAGTCCTCGGGCGAGAGGTCGCCGGTGGCGCCGAGGTCGGAGCGGATGCTGCCGTCGCCGCCGAACGTGTACTGGCTGACGTACTCGTACCAGCCGACCTTCGAGATCGTCGCGAGCCGCAGGTCCGTGCTGCGGGCCACCTCGGTCCCGCTGCCGTCCTCGCTGCGGTACGCGATGCCGCCGTCGACCACCTCCTGGCAGAGGACCGCGCGCCGCTCGCCGCCACCGCCCATCGAGCCGTCGCCGATCTTCGGCAGGTAGGTGTCGAGACGGCCGCCCAAGCACTCGGTGTCGGTGAGCGTCTTCATATGGCTGCCACCGAAGCCCTGGGTGGTGATGTCCTCGGTGTTGCGCAGGCCGGTGTCGTACGGCACCTCGAGCTGCCCGATCGACAGCTCGGCCAGCACCTGCACCGGCTCGTGCCCGGCGGGGACGAAGTGCACGTCCTCGAGCACGAGCCCCCGGCTCGCGTCCACCCGCCAGCACATGGTCCACGTGGAACCGCTGAGCAGCTCCTGCGTGATCGGTGCGTTCTCCGCGCAGTCCAGGTCGACGCCGCTCGACGTCGTCGACTGGTCGCCGCGCGGAGCGGGCGCTGCGGGTACTGCTTGCTCCACGACCAGGATCGCGGCCACGACGAGCGCGACGATGGCCGCCGCCGCGATGACCGTCGGAACCACCCTCCGTCTCGACGACAGGTCAGGCACGACTCCCCCTTAGATACATGCTTCCGGCCCTCCTGCGGGCCCTTCCCGCACAGGACCGGCCCGGTGCGACGACGTCGCACCGGG